>CAZJZJ010000019.1:0-11173 GCA_964550525.1 uncultured Methanosarcinales archaeon | reverse complement strand
AACCAAACAACCGCAGAAGCAAGAAAAAATGAAATTAACATTCATCACAACCAACAAACACAAAGTTGAAGAAGGAAAAGCTGCATTGAAGGAATTCGGCATTGAACTTGAACAATTAAACAAAGAATACGATGAAAACAAAGAAGATTCATTGCATGAAGTTGTTAAGAAAGCTGCTAAAAAACTCGCAGCTGAATTAAACAAGCCAATAATTGTTGAAGACACTGGTGTGTTTTTCAATGCTTATGAAGGTTTCCCAGGCGCAATGCCTAAGTTTGTGTTCAACAGGATAGGTTATGAAGGAATATTCAGGTTATTGGAAGGCAAAGACCGTTACGGCTACTTTGTCAGTGTGATTGGTTATTGCGAACCTGGAAAAGAGCCTTTAATATTTGAAGGCAAATGTGAAGGCAAGTTCATCAACAAGGTCAAGTGCAAAAACAAAGATGTTTTGCCTTACTGCAGAATCTTTGTTCCAAAAGGACAGAAAAAAACAACTGCTGAGATGACTGTTGAAGAGAAGAATAAAGTATCTCACAGGGCGATAGCGTTTAAAAAATTAGGAGAACTATTAAGAGGGTGATTAACATAACAAAAGTAAAACGTGCTTTAATAAGTGTATCTGACAAAGAAGGTATAGTTGATTTTGCTAAAAAACTTTCTGAACTTAAGATTGAGATAATCTCAACAGGTGGTACTGCTAGAGTATTGAAAGAAGCAGGTATAGAAATAAAGGATATTTCTGATTTTACAGGTTTTCCTGAGATGATGGATGGCAGAGTTAAGACATTGCATCCTAAAGTACATGGCGGATTACTTGCTCTTAGAGATAATAAACAGCATATGAAAGAAGCAAAAGAAAACAATGTTGAATTAATAGACATGGTTGTAGTTAATCTTTACCCTTTCAAGAAAACTATTGCAAACCCTGACGTAAAACTAGAAGATGCAATAGAAAACATTGACATTGGCGGCCCTACTATGATAAGAAGCGCTGCAAAAAACTACAAACATGTTGTAGTTGTTGTTGATCCTAAAGATTACAAGAAAGTCCTTGATGAAATCAAAAGAGGCAAAGTAACTGAAGAAACAAAACAAAAACTTGCTGTAAAGGTTTTCAGGCACACTGCTGATTATGATGCAGCTATTGATACTTTCTTAAGCAAGAAACTCAGCAAAGAAGATATTCTAAGAATGAAGTTTATTCAAGGCCAGGAATTAAGATACGGAGAAAACTGGCATCAGACAGCTAAGTTCTACAAAAAAGAAGATGTAACTGAAAGCTGTGCAGGTTACAGTGAGATATTACATGGCAAAGAGATGTCATTTAATAATTATGTAGACGCAAACGCAGCTTTAGAGGTTGTAAAAGAATTCAAAGACCAGATTGCAGTTTCGATTATTAAACATACCAATCCGTGCGGTTTTGCAACAGGCAAAACATTAAGACAGGCTTTTGAATCTGCATGGAACGGCGACCCTGTTTCAGCATTCGGCTCTGTAATTGCTTGCACTGTAAAAGTTGACATAGATGCAGCTCAGTTTTTGAAAGGTAAATTTGTCGAAGCTGTTATAGCTCCAGACTTTGATGAAGACGCGCTTGAATTCTTGCGTAACAAAAGCAAGAATATAAGATTATTAATGGTTGGTGACTTAAAAAAAGGAGAACCTGAGCAAAAGGTCTACAAAAATATTATCGGCGGGATGCTTGAGCAAAGCAGGGATGTAGAAGAAATCAAGGAATGGAAACTTGTAACAAAAGCAAAGTTCCCTAAAGAAAAAGATGAATTAGCTAAATTCATATGGAAAGTTTGTAAACACGTGAAATCAAATTCTATAATGCTTGGCTATGAATACGAGCCAGGGCAGTTCATGGTCCTTGGCATGGGCGCAGGCCAGCCCAACAGAATAGATGCTTTAAGAAAATTGTGCGTAACTAAAGCAAAAGAAAACATCAAAGAGATGGGATTGAAAGAGGACATATTGAGCGAGTGTGTTTTAGCGAGCGATGCATTCTTCCCTTTCGATGACAGCATCAAAGAAGCAAACAAACACAACATAAAGTACATAGTCCAGCCAGGTGGTTCTGTTAAGGATGAAGAAGTTATTGCAGCTTGTGATAAGTTAGGCGTAGCAATGATCTTTACAGGGATGAGGCATTTTCTGCATTAGAAAGAAACAATCTACTTTTTCATAAAGTATTGATCTACAACATATAGCCCATTATCATTCTTTTTAAAAGTAGCTAGAACAGCCCTTTTATCAGTAAGCGCACTAACTAAACAATCAATCTTAGGTTCTGTTTCAGGGTCTAAGATAACTGTTAAGACATTGCCTCTCCAATTTTTTGATTTTTGTAAGTTCTCTGCTGAGAAGAACCCCTTTTCAAACTTATCTGTCCTTCCTCCCAACTTAAAGATTCTATCTTGATGTACAGCACGTCCTGGGATATAAACCACCCCAAGATTAACAGGGTATTGTAATTGGGATCCAAATTTTCTTAGTCCATCTTCAAGAGATTCATTAGATAAACGGTAAGTATTAAGACAAGAAAGACTACGGTAAAAAGAGTCACCACTCCTGTGCATAACATCCACTCCACTGTATCTTTCTACTACTTCCTCAACAGAACCAAACTTATGTAAAAAACGAAATTCACTAATGTCTTCTGGTTTAAGGTCCTTGCTTGATTCATATTCATTATCAGCCATTTCTCTGGATAAATCCAGAATTAGTTTCAACCTTTCTTCATCATTCAAACTTATGTTAACCACAACCATTGACCACAAGTAATTTAACAGAATATATAAATTTTTTCAAATTTCTTCAAAAACAACCAAAACCTATTTAAATAAGCTCTTCTATTTACAAAAAATAATCATTCTGAAGAGACTCCAGGGGTGTTTAGACGAAGGACTTCTGGGTTTTAGGAGGAGAATAATATGAGAACTGAGGAAATCAAAGAGCAGATACATGAGGTAAAAAGAAAGATCAAGACTATGGAATGGGATGAAGCACGTAATCAGCTTAATGAAGGTAGAAAGACTTATATGGAGAAACTCAAGAAAAAACTTACAGAATTAGAAGAAGAATTGAAAAAAGCTGAAGGCGAAACAGTAGAAGAGAAGAAAGAAGAAGAAGAAGAAGAGCATAAGGTCAATATCAGGAAAGAAGAACCAGTTCATGAAGAGGAAGAACAAGAGCAAGAGTTCAAGATGCCTGGCAAATAAAAATGAATGAAAAACTTTCTAAATTAATTTCTCTTGTAAAAGGCAAAGAAGTGTTTATAGCTGCGCATTGGGATGCAGATGGCGTATCTAGCGGAGCTTTAATCTATCATTTAATTAAGGCACATGCAAAAAAAATCACTACGCTTTCAAAAGGAGAGGTTTTCAGAGTAGAAAAAAAAGATATAAGAGGCAAGCCAGATGTAATTATCTGTACAGACATATGCCCTTCTGAAGAGCTTGACCATAAAAAAGTAATCTATATTGATCATCATCCGCACTTTTCTAAGAAAAAATATCTGTTCAAGCTGCACAACCAAGAAGCACAGTCATGCTCTCTGATGATATGGGAAGAATTAATCCCAGAGACAACAAACAAATACTATCTTTTTCTGACTTTAGTAGGTTATTTTGGTGACGGCGGAGATAGAGAGCATATACCTCTTGAGTTACAAGTTAGGGCTAATGACCTTTTAGTCACAGAGACAAGATATGGAACACATAGGATGATGGATAAAAAACCTTCATATGACGGCGGGTATTATCTTGAGATTGAGAAGTACGTTTCAATGCTTAACATAGGTAAAAGAATGTTCTGGAGCGGAGATATCCCTCTGGAGATGCTGAAATCTATCCCAAGCTATGAACCATTTATCTATAATACTCATCCGCTTGCTCAAGAACTTAAGACACATAAGTACACATTAAGAAAAAAATATAATATGCCTGTTAAGATAAAAAAAGCAAGATTAGTTGATTATGGGATTATTGAATCAGAGCAGAATATCCAAGGTGTACTTTGTGCAAGATTAATAAAAAACAAACCTATATTAATCCTAAACAAACGCAATGGCAGAGTTATTGCAAGCATGCGTGTACCTGATGAAATTGATTTTAATGCAGGAGAATATCTCCGTGAATTTAATAATAAGATCCCTTCTTTGATCGGAGGAGGGCATGCAAAAGCTGCAGGTGTTACATTCGATGGAAAAGACCTTAATATGTTTTTAAGGATAATGGAACAAGGATAATGGAAAATTTCAACACAATTAAAAGGATCCAGCAGATGGCTAACAAAAGAGTAAAAGCAGAGCTGGAGATGGACAAGAACGTAGAGATAATCGCAATGATAAACAGTATACTAAGAAACAACAAGCCAGTGCAGACAGAAGCAATCATGATTCAAGCAAAAGACAAAGGCTTTAATGAGAATGAAGTGATTGAAGTCATTGAACGCCTTGAAAAACAGAACATTATCTTTAGTCCTAAGGAAGGTTATCTGCAAAGGAAATAGGAAAGTTTTTATAATCTCTTTTTTCTGTGTTTCTTATGAACTACACTCAAACGCTTAAAGAGCTTTACAGCCTGCACAAGTTCGGCATAAAGCTAGGCTTAGAAAAGATGCAGCTTATTCTATACGAACTGGGTAATTTCCACAAAAAGATTAAATTCATCCATGTTGCAGGAAGCAATGGTAAAGGTTCTGCAGCAGCAATGATTGCTTCTATACTAAAACAAGCAGGTTATAAAACAGGCTTATACACTTCTCCACATTTAGTAGGGCTAAACGAAAGGATCAGGATAGATGATAAAGAGATTTCTAATGAAGAGATTGTAAAGTTTTACAGTAAGATAAAAAAACTAAGAAAAAAATACAAATGCACTTTCTTTGAAACTGTAACAACACTTGCTTTACTTTATTTCTATGAAAAAAAGGTTGATTATGTTGTTTTAGAAGTTGGTTTAGGAGGAAGATTAGATGCAACCAATATTGTAACTCCGCTAGTATCTGTTATAACAACTATCTCCTTAGAACACCAGGAATACCTTGGCCACACTATAGAAAAGATAGCTGCAGAAAAAGCAGGCATTATCAAGAAGAATGTTCCAGTTGTTACAGCTACAACAGGCAAAGCATTTGAAGTAATAAAAGAAGCTGCTAAACAAAAGAATTCAAAACTACATAAAGTCAAAATAAGAAAAATCAAAACCAATCTTAAAGGAGAATTCCAGCAATTCAATGCAAGTGTTGCTTTGGAAACAATAAATGTACTTAAACAAAAAGGACTAAATATTTCCAAGAAAGCAATCGACAAAGGTTTCATGAGCATTGACTGGCAAGGCAGGTATGATTTCAAGAACAGTAAGCTTATTTTAGATTGCGCACATAACCCTGCAGGAGCCCATGTACTTGCAAATGAATTAAAAAGATTAAACAAAAAGGTAATTCTGGTCTTTGGTGTGATGAGCGATAAAGACATAAAAGGCATGATAACTAAATTAGCTAAAGTTTCCTCGAAGATCATCCTAACAAAAGCAGATGTTAAGAGAGCAGCGCCAATCAAACTAATATCTCCTTATGTGAAAACTTATATTTCAATCCCAGGTGTAAAGAAAGCAGTTGCTTACGCAAAAAGCATCGCAAAAAAGAATGAGGTTGTAGTTCTTACTGGCAGCTGTTATGTTGTAGGAGAATATTTGGAGTGAAAAAATACTAAGCATCATACTGTAGTTCTTGAGTACCAGTTTTTACAGCAGGTCTAGCAAGCATTTTAAACAGCCCAGTGTGAGGCTGGTCAACAACTACTTGTGCAGCATAACCTTCGCTGAATTTGTTTTCCATTAATTTCTTAATACCAACTGATATTGGGAAACTAGCAGCCTGACCAAACTCTGCTTGAACTACATCTGGCGCATATACTTTCATTAATCTAGCTAACCTATCAAAAGCCTCTGCAACAGAAGATTCAACCACAGGAAGCTCTTCCTTTCCATTACCTCTTCCAGTGTAATCCAATATAACCTCAATCCCATCTGGCTTACCAATAAAACTTAGAACAGTATCACTGCCATTATTGTTTCCATGTAAACTTGCATATGTTTGCTTAACCTCTTGAATATCAGGTTTTTTTCTTCCTTCATAAAAACCAAAATTCAAAGCAAGCCTAAAAAGTGGTTCATTCATTTTAGAATTTGGAGTAGGTAGGTTGTATATAAATATTATTATTCATTCATAAAATACTCTTTAATCATATTGTCTATCTTTCTTAAACATATAGCAGTGTTCAAATCTGTATCATTGAAACCTACTTTAACTTTACCTTTTCCAACTTTCATAGCTAATCTTACATCCTGAGTTGAATTCTCTAAAAAGGCTGTTGCTGGATGATGATCCTTGTAAAAAACCACATAAGAATTATTAATCTCAATAGGTTTAGTGTCTAACTTAAATCTTTTCCCTTCAAAACCTGCACCGTTATAAGGGCAGATTTTCTGTGCATAAACTTCCAGGCCACTATCAAATAAAGCAGAAACAAGTTCATTGATATAATCTACTGCCTTATCTCCAAGAGCTTTCAATGAATGCTCTACAATAACCCTTCTTCTTATCTCATCACCACCCTGATAAGAACCGCCTACACCATACTTAATATCAGCTTCTCTAGGAGTTATTAGCTGATGTTCAAGCTTAACAGGAAGAGCACTATTAGGCTCAGAATTACATTCTGTCCAGAGTACAATAAGATCTTCTATGTTTTCATCCAGTAATTTTAATTCCATACTAAGAAATGGATTTTGCACTATTTTAAAAAGATTATTATTTACGCAACCTTTATATACCCCCTTATTCTTCTTTTCTTCATGGCAAAAAAGAGCACTTATAAAGACGCTGGAGTGAATATTAAGCTGGGTGATGAAGCTTCTAGAGTATTGTATGACGCTGCTAAAGAGACGTGGAAGAATAGGAAGGGTAATATTGGAGAGATAATTGTACCTTTTGATGATTTCTCTGGGTTAAGGATGATAAATATTAGTGGACTTCCTGAAGGCACAATGATGTGTGTTAATTTCGATGGCATTGGCACAAAAGTAGAGTTAGCTGAACGTATGGGAGACCATTCCACTATGGCTTTTGATTTATTGGCAATGGTATGTGACGATGCAGTTTTAAGAGGTGGAGAGCCTGTTTTAGTAGGCTCGATATTAGATGTAAACAGATTAACAGATATAAAGATTATAAAACAGCTTGCTAAAGGCTATGTAAAAGCTGCAAAGGATGCTAATGTTGCCATAATCAATGGAGAGCTAGCAGAACTTGGTAATAGAGTTAGTGGATATGAT
Organism: uncultured Methanosarcinales archaeon; assembly: GCA_964550525.1. Lineage (GTDB taxonomy): Archaea > Nanobdellota > Nanobdellia > Woesearchaeales > JANQNQ01 > CAZJZJ01. Next base: position 3,824 of record CAZJZJ010000019.1, on the reverse strand, counting down.
GATTTCAACTATAACTGGGGTGCAGCTGTTATCTGGTTTGCAAAGAAACATAGGATGTTCACAGGCAAAGAGATCAAACAAGGGCATTTTATTGTCGGGCTTAAAGAAAACGGATTCAGGTCAAACGGTTTGTCTTTAGTAAGAAAGGTATTTTCAACTCATTTAGGGGAAAACTGGCATATTGAAGATTTCAAAGGCAAGAAACTAGGGTTTCATGTGCTTGAGCCTTCTAGAATATACTGCAAAGCTATTGTAGATATGTTCGGCGGGTATAACAATGAGCCTAAAACAAATATCTCAGGCATTTCACATATAACTGGAGGCGGTTTGCCAGGCAAACTTGGCAGAGTACTTAAGCCATCTGGCCTAGGAGCAACCATAGATGATCCATTTGAACCATGCGCAGCTATGACCTATTGCCAAGAACTAGGTGGTGTAGAGGATGAAGAAGCATATAAAACATGGAACATGGGCCAAGGTATGGTAATAATAACACCTGAACCAGAAAAAGTCATCAAGATCGCGAAAAAACACAAGATTGAAGCCAAGGTTATTGGTAAAGTTGAAGATAAAAAAGGCATAAGAATTAATAGCAAAGGAGCGTTTTCTAAGGGTCAATTAAGCTTCAGCCCAGATTAAAGCCTTGGCAACTAATTTATATTTCCTATTCTTACTATATATACTGGAATAAACGTAACATTTATACAAGAGAAATTGCTACGCAATTTCTAAGTATAAATGTTCGGAATGGTTCCCTCGTGGGAATCCGAAACATTTATATATAAGTTGTGACTACTTTGCAATAACATCATGATAATATGGGGGCGGTTTACTTACTAAGTATTCTGCCTAATAAGATTCAAGCTTGAGGGTGGTATTGAATGATAAAAAAAAGTATAACTGTTGGTTTAATAACATTATTTGTTCTTGTATTAAGTGCATTGAGTGTTAATGCTACAGCTAGTTTTGAGCTGTTGAACACTTCTGTTTCATTAGAAGGATTAGGCTCAACTCCCAGTGAGAATATTTTAATTAATAACACTGGCGATGAAACACTAACTTTCAACATCTACGATTACCAACTATCAAAGAATAGCCACCATATTAATGTAAGCAATATTGCAGATTTCTCATTAGATGCAGGCCAAAGTACTACCAAAGGCATTAGTGTTACAGTACCTGCTAATCAGTATGCTGGTATATACACAGGAACCCTAAAAATAGATTCAAATGCTACAGATCCACAAGACTTATCTGTAAGTCTAAATGTTACTGAAAACCCTAGTTTTAATGTTTTGAACAAACCAACTTCAACAATAAACGCAAATATTTCAGATATTCTTGTAGATGTTCCTTTTTCAATTGAGAACACAGGAAATACAGATCTTACAATTTTTCTAAAGATAACTGGTTTTGAGAACAAAACACAATTAGAACATCCAAATGTAGCTTATGGTCCTAGTCATCCTGACTACGATCCAACACCTTATGAAATAGACGTACCATTTAATACAACCAAGGACCATAATGAAACCTTCTACATGTTTTCAAATTCATATGATGGAATATATACTGGAACAATAAATGCAACTTCAGGAGAACTATACGAAGCATTTGATGTCACTCTTGATTTAGATGGCATTGCTGATATCTGTATAGAATTCACAGCACCAACAATTGTACAAGGTGAAAGTGACGAAGAGATGATTGTAACCATAAAAAACAATGGTAACAAAGATATAGATTCTTTAGATTATAACATTGAACCAACATTCAAATATGGCTCAACTGAACTTGCTTTCAGCCCAACTAGTGGTACAATAACTGATCTTGAGTTTAATGAATTAGGTTGTACTGAAATAACAGACCTAACTACAGGAGAAACATCTAAGCAAGAAGGTCAAAACATAACTCTAACATTTGACCAGATCCCCCTTAATATCACAGAAGATGATTTGGAGGAGTATTATTTTGCAAACATGAATGCAACATGGGATGGTGGAAACTCAACAAAATTACTAAAGGTATATGTTGAAGAAAGAGATGAAGACATATACCTCAGCCAAGACCCAGGTGATCCTTACCTAGTTAAAGGTGCTGATTCCGGCAGTGCACCTATTGTAGATAAGGTAAACATTGAGTTAGTAATAGAAAATGATGGTAATGTTGATTTAAGTAATGTTGTTGTTTCAAAGAAAAGCGATTTTGTAGGCAATTTTGAGAACATAACTCTAGCAGCAAAAGACCAACTAACAGGCATTTCTATTCCTGTAGGTGGTACTCACAATATAACATTTGAAGCTAGCATAGATGATAGCAATTATTCAAACGAGGTTTACAATGCTCTAATAAATGTAAGTTACTCTGATAAAAGTCAAACATACGAATTAAAGGTCGGAGTAAGAAATGTTATCAATAAGATCGAAGCAGATGTTGGCGCAGTTATATTTGATGAAGCTACAAGAAACAGCACAGTAACAAAAACATTCACAATAACCAATACAGGAGACCAGGCATTAAGCAGCCTTGTTATAAACAGCACACTTGATGATAAGTTTAGTCCACAGTTTGCATCTTCACCAACAGGTGAAACCATTGGAGTAGGCAGTAGCAAGAATGTGACTGTTACACTAAATATCCCTGAAGACCAGGATTCTGGTGAACATGCTGTTGGCAATGTTGATATTCATACAAATAAAGCAACCTTGTCAGTGCCATTAAGGCTTACCACAGAATCAAAGTTAGAGATCACTGACGCAGATTTCATACATAAAGGAGATTCCAAGGATATGAACAATGACGGCACATACTCTGATGATTTAAGGCCTGGCGACACAATATACCTTGAAGTTGAAGTAAAAAACAATTATGATGATTCAACTGACATTGAAATGGAAGATGTTGAGATACTTGGAACACTAGAAGAAGTTGACGATGGCAGTGATGTTGAAGATGAAAGCGACGGTGTAGATATTAAGCCTGAGAAAAGCAAAAGAGAAAGGCTTAAGTTTGAGATACCTGCAGATGCTGAAGAAGGTGTTTATGATCTTGTGATAGAAGTTACAGGTGAAGACACTAACAATGCTGATCATACTGCTACTTGGAATCTAAAGGTTGATGTTGAGAAGAAAGAACACGATATTGCAATCAAGGAAGCTAAATTAAGGCTAGAAGCACTTAAGTGTGTAAGAACAACCACACTTGATGTAAAGTTAAAAAACGTAGGCGGTAGCAATGAAGATGAGGTTAAGCTTAAGATAGAAAGCCCTGACCTTGGCATTAATTTCAAACAAAGAAACCTTGAGATGAGCAAAGAGTATGACGAAGACAGTAATGAGTACTCCTATTCATTACCAATCACAGTAGCTGATGATGTAGCAGCTGGTGCTTATAGGATTAGAACAACTGTATTCTATAGCGACGATATCACATCTGACATTAAAGATGTTGACCTTGTAATCCAAAGCTGCGGTGGAGAAGAAATAGGCGGAGAAGACGACAAACAAGATACTGCAGGCGGTAAAGAAGACGAAGGTAAAGAAACAGATGCAGGCAAAGAACAGGAAGAAGATTTTACAGAAACAGAAGAAATCCCATTCACAGAAACAGGCGGCTACATAGCAGTACTTGTCATCATGAGCTTACTAATTGTAGGCGGACTTGGATTCATAGTATACAAGTTTTTGCTGATCAAAGATTAAAGTTTTTTTATTTATTTTCATAATTCAACTAAAATTGGGGGCGTAAACAAAATGATAAAAAAATCAACTCTATTATTAACAATGGTCTTAGTTATGGCAGCTGTGTGTTTTGCAGATGGGCCA
>CAZJZJ010000018.1:0-25683 GCA_964550525.1 uncultured Methanosarcinales archaeon | reverse complement strand
TACCTTCGCTATTTTTTCTTCCAAGCTCATACTTGAACTATTACCATTTTCACCAAACACAAAATTTGGCTTATACACATCAAGATCAATTATTTGATTCATTTTCATTTACCTCCACAAGATTTTATTATCTAAACTAAATCTTTAACACACAAAATGTAATAGACAAAACGTCTACAACAGAAGTAACAGCAACATCAGAGAAACAAAACTAACAAAAACTGTTCTGAAGTTGTCCATTGTTTTTGCTTTTTTAGTTTGTTTCATGATACAAGTGAAAGTAACCACTGAGATATAAACCCTGTGACACAAATAACACAAAATTTATAAAGAATGACCAATATGCGTCAGATATGACATCAATAGCAAAGAAAGTATGGAAGGTTATCCAAGAGGATGTAGTAGTTAGAAGAGCATTAGAAAAAGGTATAGTAAACATGAGAGCTTTAGCAGCTTACATAATAAAAGAACATAAGCTGCATACAGCTGCTGATGCAGTTATCACTGCAATAAGAAGGTATACTGAAGAAGGTCCATTAGAAAAAAGATATGAACAGGCAAAGAAGATTATATCGCATTCCGAGGATGTAAGAATTACTTCAAATATTGTAAGGGTTGCAGTTGAAAAAAACAGGAAAACACAAGAACTGCTTCAAAAGGTATTCTCAAAGATAGATTACGAAAAAGGCCAATTATTGCTTATTATCCAAGGAGAAGAGTCAATTAAACTTATGATCAATAGTAAGAATAAGAAACAGGTACTTGACTGCATTGATAAGAAGTCTATAATTAAAGTAGATGATAATCTAGCTGAGATAAATATACAGTTGTCAGAAGAAGCAGTAAAAACACCTGGAATAGTTGCAACGCTTTCAACTGAATTAATGGTGAATGATGTGAACGTTGTTGAACTAATGAGCTGCGTCCCTGAAATGCTTTTCTTTGTAAAGAAAGAAGATGTTGTAAAGGCTTATGAACTTCTTTTTAAGTTGTGTAAGATATAGTCTATTCCATCTTAAACCACACCAGTGCAATAACCAATAAAGCAAGCAAAACAATAATAAAATAAGGCAGCATCTTGACTATTTTAACCGAGCTAGACTCATAAACCAACTGCTTAACTTCAGTAGCAGAACCAGTTAGTTTGCTGACAATTGGAGTGCCGCTGATTTCAAAGTCTATGTCAAAGTCCAAAAGAAGGTCTTCTTCAACCTCAACCTGAGTTACTTCTTCATCATCCATGAATAGAGCAAGCTGCTCAACACTGATAAGCTGCCCATCTTTTTCAATCAAAAGAAAAAACACATTCTTACCTGTATCCATCTTAACAGAGAATTTAAGTTTTGCAGTACTGCCTACTGTAATGTTTTGTTCCTGAGTTTCATCAAACGACATTAGTATTGCTTTAAGTTCAACCTTTTCTTTGCTTTTCACAGTTGCATATAGGTTTATCTCATCAGAAGCTTTCTTTGATTTTGTGTAAAAGGATTCAATCTTAACAGATTCATCTTTTTTCTCACTTACCTTCCCAGTAGAAACCTGTATTGCTTTTGTGGTTTGTTTTGCTCTTTTATGCCCATCCCTATGAACCTTAAGCATGAATTTATATTTACCATCTTTAGCATCAACAACTGTAGTCTTTAATTCAATTGTTTTAGATGCACCAGGTTCAAGTGTAATCTTCTTTTTGTTCTGCTCTTTTTCACCAGAATAGCCTTTGCTACCGCGATAGACATAGGTCCATGCATCATAGGTGTGCTTCTCTTTGTACTTGTTTGTTATTCTTACCTTAGAACTAAATTCATTACCTACATAAACAATAGGAGGTAATGAAAGAATTTCATAGGGAGAGATAGAAGTACTTTCCTTAGTTGCAATCTTAGTACCTTCACTAGCTAACTTATAAACTGTACTTTTTTTGCATTGTGACTTTGTAATACCCTCTACCATTATAGGCCATTCACGCCTAAAACCGCATCCTTCAGCAACAAGATAATAGATACCATCAGGATACTTCTCATTACAATTAGGTGTAAGAGTAATAGGAACAGTAAGAAGGTATTCCATATATGTTTCACCAAGATTAACATAGGTATTACCCATACTAACCTTTTTACCAGAACTGCTATTGATAAACAATTTAACCCTATTAGAATGGTATTCGTCATTATAAGCAAAGATTTCAGCTCTTACTGTTTTTCCAAAAGAGGTTTTATTCTTTCTACCAAGATAAACCCATTCAATCTCTAGAGAAGCGTTTGGTTCTTCATACTCGCCAATTGCATAAACTGTTTTCTCGAAATACGTTTGATTGTTTGTATTGTTGCACGCAAGATAAGCAAGATTAGCCTTAATCTTAAAGATAATATCATATTCATCCATCCACATAGTCCATGTTTTCTTGCCTGCGCGCGTAGTATTCCTTTTATCCTTATATTCTATTTCAAAAAGATCTTCAATCCAATATTCAATCTTATAAGGAAAGGATTTATTATTGATTTTAATCCAATACTCTAACTTCTCATCCTCACTGTAAAACACATCCTTCTCAGTTGTAATGTTGATATAGACATCGCAGGGAATTACACTGCTATCAACTACAGTAAAGTTTTTACAAACAAGATCATTATCTGAGATTTCATCAACAATACTTGAATTCAGAATCCAGCCACAGATAGTATAATTACCTGCAACATTAGGGGACCATGTACCTGTACCTGAAGTTGAATATTTGTTAACTTCATCCTTCAACAAGGTTTCATTCAATACAAGTGTGCCATTCTTGGTGATATTATAAAACAAAGAGATATTATATACCTTACCAAGCTTATAATTCACATTAGTTATCTTAAAGAAATTCCTGTACTGCTGATTCATATTGATAAAATCCTTAATATAGGCTTCAAGCTCTAAATCATAGAATACAGGAGGTACAGTATTTTCTTCGCCAGGAGTGCCATCATCATCGCTTTCTTGCCAAGAATCATTATACCATGCTATGGTCTTTCCATTACCATCACCACCCCAATCATCCAAGTATTCAACCCTGTGAATAATAGTACCTTCATCATCTCTTAACTCAATATAATCCTCAGTATTACCTAAACTCCAGCCAGGGCCGTCTACCGCAAAGATATCATAGCCATAGTACTCTCTGAAACTATCATTATCACCATCAGTACCATCTTCAAGTTCACGAGCGATCACAATATAATCATAGATCACATCACCAAGCTCTGCTTCAGTACCGCTTACATCAAGTATCCAATTAGCTAAGTCCTCTTGAGTTGTATTGGTGTAAAGTTCAATCCATTCGAGGTCACTATCATCTGCTTGTTCAGAAGAAGGATTATACATAATTTCGTTTATAAGTACGTCTCCATATACAATTGGCACTAACAAAATAAAAACTACTAAAACACCTTTTTTGACCATTTTAATGGTAGTTAGCACCAATAATATATTAATTTTTTAGCACCGATACAAAAAACAGTTTGTTTTGACCACAGGGCAGTAGTTACAAACCAAAACATTTATAAAGAGAGGAATGTTGTTGTTTTCAGAGGAAAGATGATGAGAGATAGTTATTTAGAACTAGTTGCCAAAAGCCCCCAAGTAGATGCTGCAATAGATAGCTTCTTACAAAGGGCACAACAACACGGAGAAACACTTGAAAGGCAAAAAGGCATAGAAAGAAAAGTGATTATGCCAGGCCACGATGCTGTTTTCTGTTATGAAGGTAGAGAATATAAATTACGAGATAATAGTTCTGAACTAATAGTAAAAGGAAAATATGATTACAAGTCTGAACAAAGGCAATATGAAATCCAAGACGCACAGATATTTGATTTCAAAAGAGGCGCTTCTTTAGCTGTTGATATGGATACAAGATCAAAAGCTTCTCTAGAAAAAGAAGTAGGCATGGCTGAAACAGTAGCTAATCTTAGAGCATTAGGTATGAATAACCACAAACAATGCAAAGAACAAGGAGTTTTAACAAGTTTAGATCAATTTAGCACATATAAAATCAAAGTATCTGCAGAATATGTAAGAGATACTCCTCGCTAAGCTACTAACACTTTCTCAGCAACATATTCCTTCTCATAAATAGAGGTATCTACCTTCTTCTTATCTATCTGTTCATAGGCAAGGCTAAACATCAGGTTTGCCTTATTAACTGTGAATACACCAAGACTTCTTACACAATGAGCAAGACCCCAGTTGTGTTTATCATTGTAATCAAACTTATTTAATTCATCAGCATTGTCCTTCCAGAATTCTATATTTTCTTGTTGGCTTAAGAACTGAAGATACAAAACAAAACCAATCTGGTTCAGCTTAAGATTAACTGCATATTCAACGGATTTCGTATGACCCATAAAGTTACTAATTGTACCATGATCGCATTTTCCTTTCTTTGATGCAAGTTTAAGAAGAGTGAAAAATGCGCTGCGAAGATATTTTTTTGAGATTTTACCCAACCCAGTTTTTTCAACAACTTTTTTTTCAATTTCCTCAAGATATTCTGTTTGATTTTGGTCTACAGGTTGTAAAAAATCTTTAATCCAACCAGAATCTGCAATTTTTTTACCATCTGAGTCAACGAGCTTTACAGGGACAAACAGCACACTTGCTTTCTTAACAACATAAAATGTTTCTACACGAAGAATCAAAAAATGTTTTAAAGCAACAACATGCTGAATGAGGTAATTCTTGATTTTATCCAAGAAAGTGATTTGATTCTGCTGTAATTTTTTAAGGTGCTCTAACACAACATTAATCTTTTCTTTCATAACTATATCATCCTTAAGCTCTTTTAGAACTTCTGTTTTATAAGCCTCACCACCAGACCCACCTAACTGATTAACAAAATTAGTAATAAGAAACTTCAACCCAGCCCTAGTGTTTTGTTCCTTATCAATCAATTGCTTAAAATCAGTAAAAGAAGGGATAGGAGACGTATCGTGGGGTTGCTCATCAAAAAAACGAAGACCATAAATCCAAAGAAAATGGGTTAATGCCCTATTGATTTCCTTAGTAGATATAAAATCTTCAATCTTACTAACCAGCCTTTTGTCTTTTGTTATGTCTGGATAAAGAAATTTCAGATATTTGTCTGATTTAGTATTGATCTCTGTAAAAAGATCTTTTTTTATTTTGATCCTTTCTATTTTATCAAAATCAGCTAAAAGACCCAACACTTCTTGCCTTTTGTGTGCAATTGTAAAGTACCCAGTTTTACCAAATTTGTCAGATTCTAGTTCAGGATTCCCAAGAGAACTTAGAAATGAGTCCCATTTTTGACCTATCCAACACAGTACCTGATTAAATGATGAAATAACTGTCCTAAACTGACTAATCAAATAAATAATATCCTTATAAGGCTTCAAGAACAAAGAACCATCCTTAAAAGAATCATTGATCTCATGCAAAAATTTTGCTCTCCTATATTTAATATCTTCTTTGTGAACATAACCCATGTCAGGAAATAGATCTTTTTCCAGCAACTTCCTTACATCGTGAATCATTCAAAAACCCCTTTTATTTTATGGTCACACTTAAAACACTTATCTTTATTAATTTTATTCTTTGCTACACTAAACCTACCTCTCTCAATCAAAAGTTCACCGCATTTTGGACAGTAAGTGTTTTCTGAATCCTCAAGCTGGATATTGCCAATAAAAACATAATTCAAACCAGCTTTTTTAGCTATCTCTTTTGCTTTAATTAATGTTTCAGCAGGCGTAGGCTCAACATCCTGCATTTTATAGTGCGGAAAAAAACGTGAAAAATGTAAAGGTATATCCTTACCAAGATTATCAACAATCCATTTACACATCTTTTTAATCTCACCTATATCATCATTGTAGCCAGGGATGATTAAATTAGTCAACTCAAGCCAAACACCCATCTTTTTAATCTCCTTTATCGCTTCTAAGACAGGTTTAAGCTGCGCAGCAGACACATCTTTATAGAATTTCTCGTTAAATGCTTTTAAATCAACATTAGCTGCATCAATATATTTATACAATTCACGTAAAGGTTCCAAATTAATAAATCCATTTGTAACCATTGTATTTTTTATTCCTTTCTTGCGAGCAATCTTAGCTGTATCTAAAACATATTCATAGAAAATAGTTGGCTCATTGTAAGTATATGAAATACTTTTACAATCCTTAGCAATAGCTAACTCTACCACCTTCTCAGGCAGCAGGTCATTCTCTGGATACTGGCCAGGTTTGCCTATTGCAATCTCCCAATTCTGGCAGTGTTTACAAGCAAGATTACAGCCAACAGTGCCAATAGAAAGCGCATAACTGCCAGGCAAGAAATGGAAAAGCGGTTTCTTTTCTATAGGATCTATTGCTACACTTACAGGCTTGCCATAAACTAAAGAAAACAATTTCCCACCATTATTCTTACGTACACAACAGAATCCAACATTACCATCAGCAATCAAACAATTGTTAGGACAGAGCTGGCACTGAACTTTTTTATCTTTCAGTTTTTTGTAGTATAATGCCTCTTTCATATATAGCCGTAGAATAAAGTTCTATTTATGTTTTGTTGTTTAGTTATACTCTTCCCAACTTTTAACCTTTAGATCTTCCAATTTATACTTTGCAATAGACTCAACAAACAGTTTAACAACTTGTAGATTAGTTAGTAAGGGTATAGAAAAATCAACTGCCAACCTACGAATAGTATATTTATCATCACTCCTTTCATTGTGTTTAGGTATCATTATAACAAGGTCAAGCTTTTTCTCAGTAAGAAAATCACCTATATTCCCGTGTTTATGGATATTAAACTGCCTCCTTAAAAATTTACCAAACTTAAACCTGGCAAACTCTTTCAGTGATTCCCTTAACCTATGCTCTGACATCATTTTCTCATGCACTTTGTATAACATAGTATTTTTTATACCGTTGTCTTCTAAGAAATAAGACGTATGTTCTGTTGCATAGATTTTATAACCAAGTTCAAAAAGCGTTTTTATTGAATTAAGCAGCCTATACCTATTTTCATCACCACCTATACTTACAAGTATATTCTTCTTAGGCAACTCAAAACCAGCTGACAATAATGATTTAAGGTACGCTTCCTGCACATCCTCACCAAAACAAGCAACTTCTCCTGTAGATGCCATTTCTACTCCAAGTACTGGATCAGCTCCTTTAAGCCTTGAAAAAGAAAACTGTGGTACCTTTATACCAACATAATCCAGATCAATAGAAGATTTATTAGCCTTAGTTATTTTCTTGCCTGACATCACCTTAGTAGCTAGATCAATAAAATTAACTTTCATAACCTTAGACACAAAAGGAAAAGATCTTGAACTCCTTAGATTACATTCAATCACTTTAATCTCATTGTCTTTAGCTATAAACTGAATATTAAACGGCCCAGTGATTTTTAACGAACCTGCAATCTTCCTCGCTATATCTTTAATACGCCTCATTGTTTCGATGTAAGTACGCTGTGCAGGCAAAACCATTGTAGCGTCTCCACTATGTACACCTGCATTCTCAATATGTTCAGAAATAGCAGAGATGATTAATTCACCTTTATCTGCAACTGCATCCAACTCAATCTCTTTAGCATTCTTGATAAACTTACTAATTACAACTGGATGCTTTTTAGATACATCTGCAGCTTGTTTAAGATAATTCTTAAGTTCTTCTGGATTAGAAGCAACATTCATTGCAGCTCCGCTAAGCACATAACTTGGCCTAATTAAAACAGGGTAATCAACCTTATTAGCAAAAACAACTGCCTCTTCTGTGCTTGTAAGCTCCTCCCATCCAGGCTGATCTACTTTAAGTTCATCAAGCAGTTTAGAGAATTTATACCTGTCTTCAGCATTATCTATGCTTTTTGGGGAAGTACCAAGAATCTTAACACCTTGTTTGAATAATGGTAAAGCAAGGTTATTAGGGATCTGCCCACCCATAGATACAATTGTACCTACTGCTTTTTCTTTATCATTGATATCAAGAACACGCTCAAAACTAAGTTCATCAAAATAAAGCCTATCACAGATATCATAATCAGTACTCACTGTTTCAGGGTTATAATTAACCATTATAGTATTGTACTTAAGTTTCTTAAGTGTAAGCACAGCATTAACACAGCACCAATCAAACTCAACACTACTACCAATTCTATAAGCACCACTGCCAAGCACAATCACAGAATTCTTGTTCTTAAAATCAATATCATCCTTAGTCCCATGATAAGTAAGATAAAGATAATTTGTCTTTGCAGGCCATTCAGCTGCAAGTGTATCAATCTGTTTTACAACAGGCAGTACTTTAAGTTTCTTTCTAAGCTTTCTTACTTTAAGTTCATCTGATTTAACAAGTATTGCAACCTGCCTATCAGAGAAGCCTTGTTTTTTTGCTTCTATGAGCAGTTCTTTAGATAGTTTTTTAATTGATGATTTAGATAATTTCCTCTTAGTTTCAACTATGTTCTTAATTTTATACAAGAACCATTTATCAATCCCGCTTAAAGAATGTATTTCATCTACATCCATGCCTTTTGAAATAGCTTCAGCAATAGCAAAAACCCTTTTATCTGTAGGTTGTCTTATCTCTTTTTTCACATCACCTAGAAGCAAGTTGTTACAGACTACCCCTTCCATACCTACGCCTAACATCCTTATTGCTTTCTGGAACGTTTCTTCAAAACTACGGCCTATAGCCATTACTTCACCTACAGATTTCATCTCACTTCCAATCTCTTTAGAAACCTGTTTAAACTTCTTAAGATCCCAACGAGGTATCTTTACAACAATATAATCAAGTGCAGGCTCAAAACAAGCTGTAGTAACCTTTGTAATAGAGTTGCTTAACTCAACCAAGGTATAACCAAGTGCAAGTTTAGCTGCAACAAATGCAAGAGGATAACCTGTAGCCTTAGATGCAAGTGCAGAACTTCTTGACAACCTTGCATTAACCTCTATCACTCTATAGTCATCTGATTTAGGATCAAGAGCGTATTGGATATTACATTCACCCACAATACCAAGATGTCTAACCACCCTAATAGCAACATCTCTAAGCCTATGGTATTCATGATTATTCAATGTCTGGCTAGGTGCAACAACTATACTTTCACCTGTATGAATACCCATAGGATCAAAGTTTTCCATATTACAAACAGTGATACAATTATCTTGGTCGTCACGCACAACCTCATACTCTACTTCTTTCCAACCACCAAGCCATTCCTCTATAAGAATCTGAGGAGTATATGCAAAGGCTTTCTTTGCCATAGAGGTTAATTCCTTTTTATTACGTGCAATCCCACTACCACGGCCTCCTAAAGCATAAGCTACTCTTGCCATCACAGGATAACCTATCTTCTCTGCAGCTTTAAGCGCTTCACCTATAGAACTAACTGCAAAACTTTTTGCAGTTTTCACGTTTACCTCATTAAGTTTTTTTATAAAAAGGTCCCTGTCTTCTGTATCTTCAATTGCCTTAACCTGTGTACCAAGCACTTTAACATTATATTTCTTAAAAACACCTTTTTTTTCTAATTCAACCCCGCAATTAAGTGCAGTCTGTCCTCCAAAAGCTAGCAGTATGCCATCAGGATTTTCTTTTTTTATAACCTGTTCGACAAAAAAAGGTTCCACAGGCAAGAAATAGATCTTATCTGCCATATCCTTGCTTGTCTGGATAGTAGCAATGTTCGGATTGATAAGAATAGTTTTAATACCTTCCTCTTTTAAAGCTTTAATAGCCTGGCTACCTGAATAATCAAATTCTCCAGCTTGACCAATCTTAAGGCCACCGGATCCAAGTAAAAGTATTTTACGGATTTTGTGTTTTATCATTCATTCCACTCTACTTTTATGTTTAATCTTTGCAGCACAGTGCGGACATATCTTTGTTTCATAGGATACATCCTTGCCGCAAAAAGGGCATACATCATCAAACTCATGCTTATCATAAGGGTCTCCCATTTTATTTACCTCTGCTGCATTCAAAATTTGCGTCTGTGCCATGTATGCCGTGTTTGCAAGGCAAACATGGCATGGCCAGATGGAGCTTTGCGAATGTGTTTTGTGAGCAAAGCGGAATAGTAAATTTTGAATGCAGTCTTTTACCTCATTTTTTTAATAAATTCATCAAACAAAAACGCAGTATCTACAGGACCTGGAGTTGCTTCTGGATGAAACTGCACAGACATAAATGGTTTCTTTTTATGTCTAATGCCTTCATTAGTCTTATCGTTAGCATTCACAAACCAAGGTTCCCATTGTTTTGGAAGTGTTTTTGTTTTTACTGCAAAACCATGATTCTGACTAGTTATATAACATCTACCTGTAGTTTTATCTACACAAGGCTGGTTTTGGCTTCTATGGCCATACTTAAGTTTATAGGTATCTGCACCTGCAGCTAGAGCAAGCAACTGATTACCAAGACAAATCCCAAAGACAGGGATATTATACTCTAAAGCTGCCTTAATATTCTTTATTGTTTCTTTACACATCTTAGGGTCGCCTGGGCCGTTTGATATTAAAATCCCATCATAATCATACTTACCATTATGTATATCATAATCCCATGGAACCCGGATAACTGTTACATCCCTTTTTAACAAAGAAGTTATAATACTATTTTTCACACCACAATCAATCAACATAATTGTTTTCTTACCTTTCCCATACACTATTGGATCTTTAATACTTACCTCAGATACAATATTGTGTTTATTAGGATCAAAAAAATCAACATCATAGTTGTGTTTAATCTTACCAAGCATTGTTCCTTTTTCACGCAATTTTTTTGTAATCTCTCTTGTATCCACGCCATATATCCCTGGGATATCGTTTTCTTTCAGCCACTGGGATAGGCTTTTCTTTGCATTCCAATGGCTATAATTAAAAGAATAATCACTAATGACTAAACCTTTTATTTTTATAGAACTAGATTCATAGAATTCTACAATACCCTCTTTCCTTACAAAAGGCGGTACACCATAATTACCTATCAAAGGATAAGTTAGAACCAAGATCTGCCCATAGTAAGAAGGGTCTGTAAATGTCTCTGGATAACCTACCATACCTGTATTAAAGACTACTTCTCCGGAAATAGATTTAAGTGCTCCAAAAGCCTTACCAGAAATAACTGTCCCATCCCCTAATACTAGCTTCATTTCCATGCTAGGAAATAAGAGAGAGGGTGCTTGTTTATAAATTTTGTTAATTAAAGAAAGGTGTTATCATTCAACAATAATAAGAAAAGTTTTAATAGTCATCAGCATTAAGTAGTTCAAGAACTTAGAATTAAAGAGGTGTAACTATAATGGGGTTTATGGATTTCTTAAAAAAGAAAAAGAAGGCTTCTAAATTTGATTTTCCAGAGTTACCTGAAATACCTAATATGGAAGGAGGTAAACAAGATTTCCCTGATCTACCCCCTTTACCAGATACAAAAAGTACACTTGAACCTAACACAGATGAGTTTGTAAAAGATATTGGTGTAACTGACTTTACAAAAGAGCAGCCTCCGGCCGAAGTATATAAAAAAGAGCCAGTTGCTGAAGAGCCTCTTGAGCCAGTTCCCACACCTATAGCTCATCCTAAAAGAACATTTATGCCACGTAAAGATGAGTTTATTGAGATTAATGTGTTCAGGGATGTACTGACTGATATTAATCATTGCAAATCTACATTAAAGAAATCCTTTGATCTTATTGAAAAGGTTGAACATTATAGAGAAGATGAAGAAAAGGAATTTGGGAAATGGCACAATGCACTTGGAGATGTTCAAAAAAAGCTTATATCTGTTGATAAAACTCTATTTGGAAGGTGAAAAATATGGAAGGAAAAATGCCTGTTTACGTTAAAATCGATCAATACAAAGGCGTTGCTAAGCTTATGGATACAATAAAGAGTAAACTGCACCAAGCTAAAGAAAGTCTAAGCAAGATTAAACAAATTAAACAAGAAGAAGACGCTGAACTTGATCTATGGCATACAGGTCTTGAAGAAGTTGAAAGAAAACTGGATTTCATTGACAAAAGTCTGCTTGAACCAAACATGTAGGGTGGCTCTAAATGTCTAAAAATAAAAAAGATCACCAGGATTTATTTGTAGTTGTTAACAGTCCTGTAGAAATAAGAAAAGGTATACTTGAATCTTCTAGAGAGATGATTCAATCCTTACAGAGATATGAAAAGTTTAAAATGATTAGGGCTGATAAACATCACGAAATAGCTAAGATGAGAGAGCTCACAAAAGATATTGTTAAAGATATTGCTAAATTAAGAAATATGCTTCCTAAAGATGTAAAACCTAAACATGTAAAGAAGCCAGTAGTAAAGAAAGTTGTAAAAACACCAGTTAAGAAAAAACCTGTTCCTCCACCCAAGCCAAAGAGAAAAACAGAGCTTGATAAGCTTGAGGATGAGCTAAAGGATATTGAGTCTAAGCTTGGCAGTTTGGGTTAAGTTTATTCTTTTTTATAAAAACATTTAAATAACTAGTTTAACCACCATTTTAAATGCTCACTGCGGGGACACGTTAAGATTTGTTTCACAAATCCACTGGCCCCCGCTCCGTTCGTTACACTCACTTCGCGGGGATGCCGGAGACTAACCTAACTATTTCAGTTGGTAGCCGAAATGGCCAAACGGGATAGACTCAAGGTACTTGAGTGATGAGGGCTCCATTTGGAGTACGATGACTAAACTCGTGTATGAGCCATCTATTGGCTTAGTGCCTACAGGGGTTCGAACCCCCTTCCCCGCACTTTCTTATTTTTTCCACAACTTTTAGAAAAGATTTAAATAAAACTAAATCAAAAACAACATAAAAAGAGGGTTTTAACTTTGAAGATTCACTATAACATTAAAAGAAAAGCTCAATCAGCGATGGAGTTCTTGATTACCTATGGTTGGGTTATTTTAGTTGTTATAATAGCAATCGGATCATTATCGTATTTTGGGATTCTAAAAGCAGATAGATTTTTGCCTGAAAGATGCTCATTGTCTGCAGGTATAATGTGCCTTGATTTTGAAGTAGAGAGTTCAAAGGTTGTTTTAGTCATACAAAATAGTTTTGGTTATGACATAAGTATAGAGGAAGTAGTTGCAGCTAAAAAAGATGATGGTTCATGCTCTAATTCAGAGCGTTTGGTACTAGAAAACAATCAAAAAGCAATTATTACAATCTCAGATTGCAATAATGGCGATGTTAAAAATAGGTATAATGGAGATTTAAATATAACTTACACAAAAGAAGGCTCATTGTTTCATGTGGCAAAAGGCACAATTATTGCAAAGATATCAGGGGAATCAATTACTTCATCTTCCACTATATGTCAAAATGCAGAAGATAGTGGTTTGTGTGGTGGACTAGATATGGTGTTTGGAGTGGGTTATAGAGACTTATGTTGTAGTGATCATGATTTATGTTGTTGAAAACAAAAGATTAATAAAGATCTAACCTATAATACTACCTAAAAAGGAGGTTTAAAAATGAAGAAAGTCCTAATTATACTTTTTCTTGTTGGAATCATATTTATGAGTGGTTGTGTAACAGTTACAGATGAGAAACTTGACGACCTACAAATACTTGCTTGTGGAACAGCAAACAACGCAAAAACATGCCAAACTAGGCTGATAGAAGTAGGAATTGTCATGCCTACAGAATGCTGTAGAATACTTAAGGAGTGTTGTGAAAATGAATAAAAAAATAATAATATTAACAATTATGCTATTGTTTATGTTTTTTTCTGTTAGTTCTGCCAGTGCACGTTACTGTGACACTAAAGACGTATCACATAGCACAAGAAAGGCTTTATATGATTACTATACTAATCCTTCTGAAAGTAGTTTTACAATAGAAGACTTAAAGAGTCTGCTTACTTTTTATATTAGCATTGGTTCTGATCAGATTACAGTTGATTGTACTTCACAATGGGATAAAATTAGTAGAGGTAATGCATTATCTGATAAGATTCCAGAATGTACTGATGGAACCAAATATGGAAAATGTTCTGACACTAAACCAAAGTACTGTTATGCTGGCCGTTTAGTCCCAAGATGTAGGCGTTGTGGCTGCCCAGAAGGTCAACAGTGTGACATAACACACGTTTATGCAGAAAAAGGAAATAGAGGTAGATGGGGTAAATGTGAACCAGGAGAAGATATTGCTTGTGTTGTAGACTCTGAGTGTGGAACCTCAGAATATATAGGAGATTATTACTGCAAAGATGGAAATGTTTATAGAGACTACATCAAATATACATGTACAAATCCTGGAGAGATAGACTCTGCTTGTATAAACGAAACAAAAGCAGTATTAGTAGGCAATTGCCAAGCAGAAGAGATATGTATTGAAGGAGAAAGCGAATGTCAAACAAGAAGTGTAGTCCATGAAACTTGTGAATCAGGTGGTTTATCCGAGGATTTAACTGTTAGTTTTAAATCAACTAGCGGAGTGACAACAACTAATAAATACGCAAAATATGTTAGTATTGTTGTTGAAGGTATAGGTCAGACCTCTGGAGTCGCATACAACGATGCTTTCTATGTGTACACATCATATAGGGATGGTAGTCCTATAACACCTAAAGTACAGGATCCTTTCTTACTTTATGTAGATGAAAAGCCTGTTTCTAGTGTAACTCCAACACCAAGCTATAATTCACAGCACAGTTATAGTTTTGATTATGATGTTGGTACCATGATACCTAGGACCATTAACTTTAAGATTGGCGACACATATGTTGTAGATAATACAGGGAGTTTCAAAATAAGAATTAAAAATTGCAAATGTACAGAATCTGATGGTGGAGACAACCTAGATAAAAAAGGAACAACATCTTATTATGCTATGCGTGCAAATAAACTTACTCTTGCTAGTGATGATGATTATTGCATGAGAGAAAAGTTTAAGTTAGGTCTATCACACCCATCATATAATTATGTATATGAGTATTGGTGTAATGATATCAACCTTCCTGTAGGTGAAGCTAAAGAGTGCGCAAATGGTTGTAAAGATAGTGCTTGTGTACGAGATCACACATGTTCTGAGACAGATAGTGGTATGGATCTTTATAACGCTGGCTCCACAACTGAACACTATTCAGATGAGGAGATTACATCTTCTGATGAATGTTTAGACAGTACAACGTTAAGAGAATACTATTGTCAACCAGACATTGATCATCCGAGTGTGGTTAATAAAGCATATGTTGATCAACCTTGTAATTGCCAAGACGCTATTTGTGTAGTATAAACAATAAGCTAATCTAAGAAATCTTTTCTTTTTTTTCTTTCTCACCACAACCTATAAATACCCCCTCACCAATTAAATAACAAAATGGTAGAAATATGCGCAGTTGGCGGTTATAATGAAGTTGGTAAGAATATGACTGCTATTAAGGTTGGTGATGATGTTGTAATCCTTGATATGGGTATTCATCTTGAGAACTATATTAGGTATACAGAAGATGAAGACATTAGGAATCTTTCTGCAAAAGAATTAATACGTGAAGGTGCAATCCCAGACATAAGTGTGATAGACAAATGGAGAAAAAAAGTTAAAGCAATAATACCTACACATGCCCATCTTGACCACGTTGGAGCCATCCCATTTTTAAGCAATAAATTCAATGCGCCAATATTATGTACGCCTTTTACAAGTGCTGTCATAAATGCGATTATCAGAGATGAGAAAATCAAGTTAAAGAACAAGATAAAAACACTCAACGCGAATTCTGTTTACCATGTTTCAAAGGACTTAAAGATAGAATTCATCAATATGACGCATTCCACGCCGCAGACAGTGATGGTTGCTCTGCATACAAAAGATGGTATTATTATCTATGCAAATGATTTCAAGTTTGACAATTACCCTACTCTGGGGAAAAAACCTAATTTCAAACGTTTAGAAGAGATAGGCAAGAAAGGTGTACTTGCTTTGATTATGGATTGTACAAGAGCTCAACAAAGTGTAAAAACCCCTAGTGAAAGTGTAGCTAAAGAGATGTTAAGGGATGTAATGATTGGAACTAATTCTAAAGGCAAAGCTGTTATTGTTACAACTTTTTCAAGCCATTTAGCAAGATTAAAGTCAATAATTGCTTTTGGCAAGAAGATGAACAGGAAGATTGTACTCTTAGGCAGGTCTTTAGCAAAGTATGTTAACGCAGGAGAAGAGATTGGTATAATCAATTTCTCAAAAGAGGTTGAGATAGTTAAATTTGGCAAGCAAATTAAAAGAAGACTAAAAAAGATTATGAAAGAAGGTAAGGAGAAATACCTTATTGTTGTCACAGGCCACCAAGGCGAGCCTAAATCAACCTTAGCAAAGATGATTGATAAAAAGTTTGATTTCTTTTTTGATAAAGAGGATCATGTTGTTTTCTCATGTACTGTGATTCCAACTCAAATAAATATCCAGAATAGGGATTATATTGAAAGAGTATTAAGGGATTATGGAGTCAGGGTATTTAAAGATATCCATGTTAGTGGGCATGCTGGTAGGGAAGATTTAAGAGACCTTATTAACATGGTCAAGCCTAAACACCTTATCCCGGCTCATGGTGAGAGATCAATGGAACTTGCACTTGTAGACCTTGCTGTAGAGATTGGTTATGATAAGAAAAAACATGTCCATTTGATGCAGGATGGGCAGATGTTAGCACTATGAAACAGCAATATTTATATATGTGATTGAATAACTCTTCTTAACTATTGGGGGTGTCGAATTATGAAATTAACTTTAGCTGAACCTAAATATCTAAAAGACAGTATATCTATAATCTCAGAACTGGTTAATGAAGCTTCTTTTAAGATTACACCACAAGCTATTGAACTGGTTGCAATGGATCCTGCTAATGTAGCTATGGTCATATTCAAGCTATTATCAAGCAGTTTTACTGAATACAAAGTTGAAAAAGACGTTGAGATGGCTATCAATCTAAATAATTTCAAGCAAATCCTAAAAAGAGCTAAAACCAATGATATGCTTTCAATGGAAATAGCTGAAAACAGGCTTAAGATCCAATTCAAAAGCAACACTACAAGAACATTCTACCTACCAATTATTGAGTTAGAAGAAAAAGAACAGAAGATTCCAAAACTTGATTTTGTAGCTTCTGTAGCAATGCCAGCTGTTATTTTAAACGATGCAATTGAAGATGCAGATATTGTAGCAGAGTCTGTAAGCTTTGTAACTGGAAGCGATAAACTAGATGTAACTGCTGAAGGAGACCTAAGTAAAGCTAACATTGAAATCAATTCTGGGGATGAGATTAAGATAAAATCTCCTTCTGGAGAAAAAGTTAAAGCAAAGTATTCCATTGAATACCTAAAAAAGATGATAGGCGGTTCTAAGTTGGCTCCAGAAGTAACTTTAAACTACAGCAAAGACTATCCACTAAAACTAGAATTCAAAGCAATAGACAAAGTGCTTTTGTCATTTATTTTAGCGCCAAGAGTTGAGAATGATTAGTAATTAAATTTTATTCTATTCTTTTTTTTTCGCAGCTTTAAGATCTAAGAAATACTGTCTAGTCGCTGGAAGAACATTTTCTTTTTCTAAGATTTCATCAATAGTGAACCATTTTAGATTCATTAATTCTTGTTTTCTTCTACTTAGGTCTTCCTCTGGTTTTATTTTACCTTCATAATCCTTTACCTGATATATGCGGACATATTCAATATCGTCTCCATTTAAATCTTTACTTTGGAAATCTACAGGATACTGCCTATAACCATCAAGAACCTCCTCTGGCTCAAACCTTATACCATGATCTGTTTCTTCCATAGCCTCTCTTTGTAAGGCTTGCTTATCTAACTCCCAACCAATAATTTCAGTAGCATCTTCGTTATAGATAGGTTCTCTTTTACCACCAATCAAAGTCCAATAACCATTATAAACACTGCCACCATTTTCCTTATCCTTTATCTGACCCAATAAATGTTTTCCTAAATTTTTTCCTAAATCTTCTTCTAAATTTTCTCCTCCATTATTAATTACATCTATTGCCACTGAATAAGGCTTAAATCCAACATAACTAGGTAAGTTCTGCTTTAGCCCAACACTCTGGACTGGTCCAAGGAAATGCCTCAGTTCTCTATACTTTTCTCCACTAAAACCCAATTCTGGGTTTGTGCTTTGCTCTATAGCTTCAAAGAATTCTTGGGCTGATCTTAAACTCATTATACGTTTAGGATTAGAGAATTGTAAAGGATTATATCTCGGATGGATAAGTACTACTGTTTTTGCCATCTGAGTAGTCTGTTCAATTTCTGCACGAAGAGTACCACTTTCAAGCATATCAGAATTAATCTGTTCTTCAGGAAAATAAACTATGCCCATATCTGCTCTCTTAACAAACCATTGTATGTTTGGGAAAGTATCATCAAGTGTTGATTCAAGAATAACACAATAGTCACTTAGTCTCTTCTTAAAATCATTTCTCATAACCTTAAATCTTTCACTAGCTGCTTCCTCAGAGGAAGTTAGGCAATCTCCATTTCCAGAATATTTCAAACGAATAAAATTAACAAACCTAGGATTATCATCAACAATCATCTTTACTAAGTTTTTAGGACCATCACTTTCTAGCATAACTAAATAATTATTAAATCCAGTTACTTTCCTTATTATCCTCTTTTCCATAACAAGTGTTTCAATTGGTAAAGCGCCTTCAGTTGCATTCATCTCATCAAACAACCAATCATTCACACGACTCCCAATCTCATAATCAGGAAAACTATTAAGTTTTGCAATAGTAGGATTCATACCACTTAGAATACCTTCTAAATTTTGTCCACAACCCTCTGCTATATGAGGCTGAATATCCCTTATTTCTTGCTGTAATGTTACTAGATTTTTGGACATAGCTCCTACATTGAGATAATTAGAATGCTCACTCATCTTATTGAAATAAGCACTTTTTTTAAATCTCTCAGCAAGAACATCTAGTTCATCAATAACAGTTACAACATAATCAAAAGGCCTTTCATTATGAAGCCGTTGAATATCTCTTTGTCTAAATGTAGTAACTGGCTTACCATCCAAGAAAAAAGTCATAGGGGTTTCTATAATAAGATGATTACCATCATATTTTCCAGCTCTTATTTCCTTAGATAATATCCCTAGAACTTCTTTTCTTGCTCGTTCTTGTTTATCTTGTGGTAATAGGTGAAACTTATCCTTATCAGTACGCCATTCCTTATAAGCAAAATCAGCCACCATCTCTGATAAAGAAACAGAATCGACTGTTTGACCATAGTAATATTTAGATAAATGTATAGCTTTGTCAATAACTGGTCCTTTCCCTACTCCAGGAATTCCAGTAACCAATATAGTTTTTGCCCTCACCTTAATTAACCACTCCACAGGAGTGTAACAAGCAGATATTAATAAATGTTTCGGTTTTTTTAGAGCTGCCAATATAAACCAGAAATATTCGTGAAAAAAAACAAAGAAACAATAAAAAAACAATAAAAATCCGGAAAAAAAGCAAAAATTACTGTGTCTGTGCTGTCTGTGCTGTTTCCATGCCTGTCTTCATTTTGATAACTGAGATAAGGCTAGCCAAATAAGCAGGGAACTGTTCTTCACTATCATAAGCCTTTCCTTGAAGAATTCCTTTCTTATGATCCATGTATCTGCCAAAATGCTTCATTGTTTCCTCTTCATTGCCTTGAACAAATCTCAAGACTGCAAGTTTGTATTCTGCTTTAAGAATTTTTTTATGAGACTGTTCTTCTCTTATCTCCCTGCTTTCTGGATCCAATTTCCCAAATCCAGATTTTTTATCACCTTCATCAATTTCAGCACCGTAATCAAGATCAGATTCAGCATTGTCTTTTTCACTTTTATAAGTGGATATAATACATTGTGCCCATCTTTCATAAGCAGAACATTCACTTTTCATGTCAAGTATAGTCTTAACAGCATATGCTGTAATTGCATCAATAGAAAGATCTGAACCCATATCAGCTTTAGGAGTATCTACTGCTAAACCAGCCAGTATATCTAATGCCTTATCAAAGTATTCTGGGATTGGTTTTATGTTCCAATCGTTCTGACCAAGAGTCCCATAACCAGCCCTAGCTTTATTAATATATGTTCTTGCAACAGTGTGTTGCGCAATTAATTGTGAACTAGAACCATCTGGACATGCTCTAACATGTTGTTCAGCCATTTCAATGATTGTATCGATATCTTCATTGCCTTTTTCACTTTGCCTATAATCACTAGGCATCCCTTCAAAATGATCTACAACCCCACTTAACTTCATAGACTGATGAAAAAGATGCATATCCCTCATACGCCTAAATGATGTAATCTTATCTGCTAAACTTTCTTCATGTTGAACTTTTGAATCTCCCATAATACCACCTTAAAAACAAGAATTACTGCCCCTTTATAAATGTTTTTATTTTAGAGTGGTGAAAACTATATCCCCCTCAACAATTTATAGAAAGTATCGAAAATAGGCGTATTTGTTGTGACTAAATGGAAGTCTGCACTTACTTTACTGCACGTCTTAGCAATCTCTTCTATATGTTCATCTAAAGCACCCTTATACTTCTCTTTAAGCCTTGGGCTAATTGAAGTCCGCATCATAGTAGATGATTCTGAATCATGCAGCTTATACTCTCCGCTTAAACTAAGGTCTTTTTCAACCTTATCGAGCACCATTATTACTCTAAGTTCATTATTTGCAAGAGCATGCAAACCTCGTTTAATCTGTTCTAAATCAAACAGGAAGTCAGAAACTATAATCAACAATGCTTTTGTATGGATCATCTGTTTATATTTTACCATTAATTCACCAAAATTTGATTTGCCTTTAGGCTTTTGTTCATTAAGGTAATCTACCATAGAAGCAATGTGACTCATACCACGCCTAGGCTGGAACGTTTGCAGAGTTTCAGAAAATGTAGAAAACTGAAATTTCTCATTTTCACGCATAACTAGATAAGCAAACCCAACTCCAACCATTGAAGCATACTCAAACTTCTTGACCTTTTTACCGAAATTCATGCTTGCACTGTTATCTACAACAATGTGTGTAGTCATGTTACGTTCTTCTTCGTAGCGTTTAATGTATAGGTTATCACTGCGTGCATATACTTTCCAATCAATTGCCCTGAAATCGTCTCCAGGTGCATAAGCGCGTCTATCACGGATTGTCAACCCCCTACCCGCACCTATAGACCTTCTAGTACCTTTATAATTAGAAGTAACCCTTTTCTTGATGATTAGATTAAACCTGTCCAAAAGACCAAGAAAGCTTGTATCAATCATTTTATACTACTTTCTTAAGTATATTAGTTATTGCCTGGTCTGTTGTCAAGCCTTGCCTTTCTGCTTCAAAGTTCAGAATAATTCTATGCCGAAGTACTGGATAAGAAACATCAATAATATCCTGGCTACTTACATATTTCTTACCGCTGATTAAAGCTAAAGCCTTAGAAGCCATTACTATAGACATAGACGCCCTTGGAGAAGCACCATACTCAACAATCTTCTTATTTGTCCTTGTCATACCTACAACTTTGACAACCTTCTTCTTCAAATCATTAGAGATAGGCACTTGCCTAACTAGCTTCTGCATCTCAATAAGTGTATTTTTATCAAATACCTTTTTAGGCTCATCCACAACCTTGTCCCCTGTAAACCTATCAACAATACCAACTTCGTCTTCAAATGTAGGGTAACCCACTTTTATTTTAAGTAAAAACCTATCCTGCTGTGCTTCTGGTAAAGGATAAGTGCCTTCCTGTTCAATAGGGTTCTGTGTAGCCAGAACAAAGAAAGGCTTATCAAGCTTCAAAGTGTTATTGCCTACTGTAACTTGTTTTTCCTGCATGGATTCCAACAAAGCAGATTGTGTCTTTGGAGTAGCTCTGTTGATTTCATCCACTAAAACCATATTAGCGAAGATAGGGCCTTTTTGGAATTTAAAATCTCGTTTGCCTCTGCTTTCTTCTATAATGTATGTACCTGTAATATCAGACGGCATAAGGTCTGGTGTACCTTGTATCCTACTAAAACTCAAGTCCATTGCTTTAGACATAGTCCTTATAGTAAGGGTTTTAGCAAGTCCAGGATAACCTTCCATCAACGCATTTGAATTACACAACAAAGAGATCAGAACCTGTTTAATTACATGCCCCTGACCAATTATCACCTTATTCACTTCTTTCATCAAAGCTTCAATCTTTTTTTGATATTTTTCTAACATATTTACCCCTCCCTAAGATTATCATAATATTTTCTAACTAATTCTTGCTGCTCACGAGGCACATTCTCTTCAAACGCCTCTGCATTTGAAGGGAATATCTCAACAGGAAATGTAGATTTAAACCTCCATTTCCTTATATCCTCTACATCCTCCTCCTTCAATTCTGTACTTAAAGGCTTTAGTTTCAGACTAATTATATCCCTTCTTTTAATCTCTAAAGCAGCTTCATCCTTATCCTTAGTTTTCTTAACACGCACAAGCTCACCTAATTCTTCTTTATCAACATCTCCACCAAAACCAAGATTCCATATTTTAGACAGATCTGGCATAAATTCTTTTACATCATCGCTTAAATCCACTGGTGCGAGAAAGATTATAAGAAAAGTCAAAACAAGGAATAAACCAAGTTTTGTTACTGTTGACTTTACATTAAAAAAAGAAGATGCTTCTACTTTGTCTATATCCCTTACCACTTCTGACTGCAAACTTTCTACAATAATATTTTTCTTTGATACATTGTCTGCTGCAGTATGAAGTTTCTCATCTAAGACATCATAAACCCTTTCAACATCCTCAAGCTTATCTTCACCTAATTTCCTAAAACTATTTCTAAGAAAATAAAGCAAAGAAATACCAAGCGCTATGTAAAATGCATGAAAATTGAAAAGAGATAATATAAGATAAAAAAGTAGAAAAACAATGATTGAGTTAAGAAATACTGAGAACATAAACAGGTAATCCAGAGTTAATTTAAGATCCTTTAATGTTCTGATAAAGTGTCTCATCCTTCTAACCACCGCAAGCATCTACTTGATCTTGAAGTTCTGCAACCTGGTCCTGGTAATCATCTACTTGCTCATTCAAATCCTCAATTTCCAAGTTCTTATCATCAATAGTAGATTTTAGTTGAGTTACATTAAGTTTAGTAGCTACTAACTGAGATTCTGTCAAAGTTAGTTTAGCTTTAGTATCAGACAATTCCTTAGCCTTCTTTGCAACCTCAGCTAAAGTAGAATCAAGGTCCTGTGATAATTGTTTCTTTTCTTCTTCCAAAACACCTTTTTCTGTTGTAAGGTTAGTATAAATAACATCATACTGCCCAACCTTTTGCTCTTTTAATTCAAGCGCTGAGCTTGTCTCGTTTAATCTTAATCTCTGCGACTCTAATTCTTTTGTAAGAACCTGGTATTCAATCAGCCTCTCATTATGTTGGCTTTGTAGTTGCTTAAAAGTTGTCTGATAGTACATAGTTGTAGCTGTAAAAGCTGTTACTCCAGCTATTATTAAAAACAACAGCACAATGTTAACATTTTTTCTCATTTTTCTATGTTATTTATTTATAAAGGACTATTTAAATCTTTTTATAGCTCCAGTTCCTAACCTCTCCTCTGTTTAATATTATCAATCACCCTTCTGATACAAACCTCAACAAGATAAATGGCTAAAACAGCCATTAAGATGTAAGGGCTTAAAGGTACTGTCTGATGTTTAACCTTTTTTGACATCTGTTTTATACTTTCAACTATTTTATCAATATTGTTCGGATCAAATATCTCTCCACCTGTGTAACGCACAAGCTGGCTTAATTCTTCATGAACCCCCACCCTAGAAAACTCCATATTATAATTAACACCTACTTTTGAATTAAACAAATCAACAAAACCTCTTTTATCTGGTTTGAAGGTTGTCCTGTACAGGTCATCATCAAATTTTATGAATTTAAAACCCTCAATATCAGGAAATTTGTTTGATTTAACTATAATGGTTGACTCTTCACCTACACTACTATCACTTGCATCCACATAAAACTCACTGTTCCGTTTAGGATTACCTATACCCCAGTTTACTATCCTTGAGATAAGCGCTGAATTCTTCTTGCCTAGTAATTTACCTGACCACTTAGTGCCATCATCAGTAGTAAAAGCTAAAATCCTGCCAAGACCCATCCTCCATACTGTGACAAGAGGATCATTATACTGTGTAGTCACTATTACCTGAGCTGTCTCTCTAGGTTTAACAAAATTATAACCCATTGTCCGTGCATTGATATCAAGGTTACTAGTTATAAAATGTTCTTCATCCACTGTTTGGAAAGAGTATCCAACCTCTTCTTCTTCTTCACCACCATATATTACATTAACCCTATTATGATTCTTTAGAGGTATAAAAAAGCCTCCACCTGCTTTAACAATCTTATGGCATTTCCGTACAACTGTACCATGTACAAACGCGCCTTCAGCTAGTACTCTTGATTCACCCATACCAAGCACATGGGTTGTTATACCTTGCTTTTTTGCTTCTTGAGCTTCTTTAACTGTTTGATCTAATACGTTAAATACACCCATACTTGTAACATCACAATCAGTCACAATAATAATAACACCATATTCAAAAGGTTTAAGCAATTCTGCTGCTTTTCTTATTCCTTTGTGTATATTTGAACCACCTGCTGCACGTTGCCTGCCAACCTCATCTGCAAGTTTTTCTATATCCTTTTCACCTAACCTTGACATAGGTGAGATAACATCCGCATCCCTACTGAATTTAAGCACAGCTAGATTATTACCATCATTAAATTTATCTACCATATCCATGACTAAAGCTTTTCTAACATCTGTGTTTGGTGTACCAAATTTAAACTCTCCTTCTAGACCAGATTCTTCAAGAGTGATACTGCCGCTTGAAGTATCCATTAATATCACAACGTTCTGTTGCTCGTCTCTTGCAACTGCTTTTTCTAAAGAAACTACAGGCAACATCAATTCAAAGATTGAATCTTTATATTTGCCTGCATCATAAGAGTTTTCACCACCGATAACAATCAAACCATTGCCTTCATTAACATAATCAATCAACATATCCACCTGTGGCTCAACATCTGATGCAGGGATATCATTCAAAATAACTGAATAATACTTGTTAAGATCAGAGGGTATTTGTTTAGCAACATCTACATCATAAAGTTCATTTAATAATTTCTGCATTGGTGATGTTTTTTTGCTTACAAAAAGTATCTTAGGCTTAGGTACAACTTCAATGGTTTTATAGAATATATTGTTTAACTCGAAATAGTCTTCTACTTCTATCTCTGCTACCATCTCATGGACACCGTCTTCAAACTTTTCAATGATTCTAAACTCCTTATCTTTATCCCCTGATTCATCTAATACAAGTTCACCATCAATCTTAAGCTTAAGCCTGTATTGTAAAGGGCTTTGTGCAACATCCACAACTACAAGGAATGTATTTTCAGCACCTCTATTGCTTATATGCGGTCCAATTATAGAGACTGCAGCGTCATTCCTTTCAGGTTTAATATTTAGCATACTAACTGTACTATTAAGCCTCTTAGCAAAAAGAAACATCTCATTTAAATCACGGCCATAATTGCTATTACCATCTGAAACAAGTAGCACATTATCATCTCCCTGCATATAATTTAGCA
>CAZJZJ010000017.1:272-27438 GCA_964550525.1 uncultured Methanosarcinales archaeon | reverse complement strand
CCGTAGTCTTGACTTTAAAATATATATTTGCACTGATACTATCCATACTACTTATTTGGTTGATGGTACGATTAAAGAATGGAATGCTTTTGATGAAAGATTCTTAAAACAATACAACTATATTGACGCTAATAGAATATTAATGGAATTAGGTAATCCTCAGCCAAAAAAAGCACAAGTTAAACAACAGCCTCAGCCAGCAAAGAGAGCACCTCAAACAAAAAAGGTAGTTTCCAAAGAAAGCATGGAAGAGATGTTTGGAGAGGTTGTTGAGGGGTAAGGGTTTTTACCCTTAAAAACCATAACTCAGTCACTTCGTTCCTTGAGTTTTCCTTTTGACTAAATATAGCCCATTTAGCTACTCAAAAGCAAAACCATACTCACTATCGCTCGTAGTCTATGATTTTGAAAAATACATGAAAACTGCTTCCCAAAATCATAACCTTTATAAACCACTTTCTAATCCCTAAAACACTCAATTTCACGAGAATAAAAGCAATATTTGGAGGCGGAAAATATGGCACAAAACCAAGTACAACCTATATTCATTTTACCAGAAGGTACACAAAGGAGTTCAGGTAGACAAGCTCAAAAAACAAACATTATGGCTGCTAAATTAGTAGCAGAGACTGTCAGAACTACTTTAGGCCCAAAGGGCATGGATAAGATGATAGTTGACGGTCTAGGAGACGTAACTGTGACAAATGATGGTGTAACAATCTTAGAAGAGATGCAGATTGAGCACCCAAGTGCAAAGATGATTGTTGAGATTGCTAAAACTCAAGAAGATGAAGTTGGTGACGGCACTACTACAGCAGTTGTTCTAGCAGGAGAATTACTAAAAAACGCAGAAAGATTACTAGAACAAGAAGTACATCCAACTGTACTTGCTAAAGGTTATAGATTAGCAGCTGAAAAAGCTCATGAAGTTCTAATGAAACTTGCTGAGAAAGTAAGTGAAAAAGATGAAAGAATTCTAAACAATATTGCTATTACTGCTATGACAGGTAAAGGTGCAGAGCATGCAAAAGAGCATCTAGCAGAGATTGCAGTCAAAGCAATAAAAAATGTTATAGAGCATGAAAACGGTAATATTGTAATTGACACAGAGAACATAAAGATAGAAAAGAAAGTTGGTTCAAGTGTAGATGAAACAGAGCTTATTGAAGGCCTAGTTCTTGACAAAGAAAGAGTACACTCAGCAATGCCAAGAGCAGTAAAAAACGCAAGAATCGCTTTAATAAATTCAGCAGTTGAGATCAAAAACACTGAAACAGATGCTAAAATACAAATCAATGATCCTACTCAGATGCAGGCTTTCCTTGATCAAGAGGAAAAAATGCTGAGAGAGATGACTGAGAAAATAATTGCTTCTGGCGCTTCAGTTGTATTCTGCCAAAAAGGTGTAGATGATATTGCACAACATTTCTTAGCTAAATCAGGCATCTTTGTTGCTAGACGTGTTAAAAAGTCTGACATGGATCTATTATCAAGAGCAACAGGTGCAAACATCATTACTAACTTAGATGATCTAGGTAAAGAAGATCTAGGTAATGCTGGCTTAGTTGAAGAAGCAAAGGTCGGCGATGAACAGATGACTTATGTAAGAGACTGCAAAAACCCTAAAGCTGTTACAATGCTGGTTAGAGGCGGTACAGAGCATGTTGTTGCTGAAGTTAAAAGAGCAATGGACGATGCAATCGGCGACTTAGCAGCTGCTTTAAAGATGGGCCTAGTTGTAGCAGGCGCAGGAGCTCCAGAAATAGAACTTTCTAGATCTTTAAACAGGTATGCTAACTCTTTATCAGGAAGAGAACAATTAGCTGTAAAAGCATTCGCAGACGCAGTTGAAGTTATCCCAAGAACACTTGCAGAAAACGCAGGCCTAGACCCAATCGATATGTTGACTGACATCAAAGCAGCACATGCTAAAGGCAATAAATGGGCTGGTATAGATGTTTTCACAGGCAAGGTTGTTGACGCTTGGAGAAGAGGCGTAATAGAGCCTTTAAAAATCAAAACCCAAGCAGTAAGTTCAGCTTCAGAAGTCGCAGTAATGATCCTAAGAATAGACGACGTTATTGCTGGCTCTGGTTCAAAACAACCTCCAATGCCTCCTGGCGGAATGGGCGGTATGCCACCTGGTGCAGGGATGTACTAAACATTTATTAATTCTTTTTTATTCTCTTTTTTAGTTAAAATGTTTGAAAACCCTACAAATCTAGATGAAAAGGTGATGAACCTTGTACTAGGTTTAGCTGTTTTTACTACAATAGCAGTATTCATTCCAGAACATTTTGATTATAACCCACCTGCATATGTGATCAAAAGAGAAATAAGGCATATATCTAGACTTTATGCTAGAAGATATAATGATCTAAAAAAGATGTTTCCAAACGCTAGCAAAAAACAGATATATTATGCATTAAGCGTAGGTTTTGAACCATGGTCAGAAAAAGCAATTTCTGATAATATGTCTGGTGAATCCTATTCAAAACCTTAAAACATGTGATAATTATTCCCTTCTTCTCTCAAACACTTAAACAATTCAGGATTATATCTTCCATTGGTCATTAGTCTGCAATAAAGAGGTCCGCGAAAACCAATAATTGTAACATTGTCGCAAGTTGCATCTCCATGAGCATGTTTTGTGGTATAAAGCGGCTTATTAGCTTTATACGGATTCCCATTGCCAAGATGAAACCTTCCTTTTTCATCGATTAAGAAAACTCCAGTAAGCTCCATCTCCATCATAGCAAGGTTAGCTGGGAAAGCTACTTCACAAATACGTTTAGCATTACCTCTTTTTTTGAGTATTTCTTTATATAAAAACCGTTCAATCACTTTATCTTTACAAGAGATATATTTAATATAACCGCCTTTTTCATCACCCAGAATGGTGTAAAAAACAGGTGTTCTTTTCAGGTCAGTCACCATCCTTTTAGCTTTGTCACCTTGGTATCGCCTCATTCTTCTCAAAGCAGAATGTTCACTAATAACATACACTCCTTCAATAAATTTAGGGAAGGTGTAATCTTCAGCAGGGATTGCGTTAGTGAAAACTCCTGGTAATGCATGCTCTCCACTGATAAGAAAAGGATGTTTTTGATGATCAAAATGTATATTTAGGGATGTACCTAAAGGACAGGTTACTTTAACCCTGTCAAAATACTTTAAAACATGCAGTAATTCCAGTGGGAAATCTGGATGATTCATATCATGGTAAGCTGTCTTAAACATCTCTCTTGTAGGGTTGCCTAAGCCTATCCTCTTAATATGCCTTTTTTCATCTAGATCCCTAAATTGTTTCCAAACATCTTTTTCTGCCGTATGAATGCCTTGAGGAGATGTACCTGTGCAAGTAAATAATATTGGATTTCCACCTCGATAATGGGTAATTTCTTCTAATGTCTGATCTAATTCTTCTGGCATTTTTTTTATTGGCCTACCTATCTCATCCAGATTAAAAACCCTTAAATCTACATTAGAAGCATGACTCAATGCGCTTTCTACTAAAGCATCAACAGTATCTCCAGTTTTGTTATCACATACCACTACAAAGGGCACTCCATCCTCTACACCAATAGAACGAACAAGTCTGTCTGTATATTGTCGCATATCTCCATACACCTTTTTTAAGAAGATTTCAAAAACTTGTATTTAAAGTTTATTATTTACTAAAAATTTAAATATCTCCCTTATATACCCTCTATAAGATGAGAAAACAAATGAGTCAATTAGAAAGGATTACTTCTAGGATAAATGCAATTACTCCAGGTGATGCTGAGCACAATTATGATAAGAATGACCTTGAAAATGTTCTTGCTATTATCTGTGTTGCAGAAGAGCTGGAAGGGTGGCCAAGAGTACATGGGATTGCTTATATTACTGAAAATGAAGCAAGGCAGCAGGGCATAGAATTTAACCTCAATATCCCTTTTACTAGGGGAGATTTGGGTCCTTTTAGTTATCAATTAAAAGACATACTACAAACACTTAGAGGTATGAAATTAATAGATACAGATAAGTTTTTTACAAAATATTATAAAATAACTGAACTTGGAAAACAGTATTTTGAACAAGAGATTGAATCTGATACAAAAAGAGCAGGCTATCTTGCAATTATGAAACAAGTGGTTGCTCAGTACAAAGATATGGAAACAGATGTTCTTGTTGATACAATCACTAAATTGTATAATGTGTATGATTACAGCTTAAGTGAAACAATGATTCACCCAGAAACAAGATTTGAATATGCTCCACAAGAAAGGATAAAAAAGTATGCAGATTTCGCAAAGGATTTCTTTGTGAAGATTTTTGATCGTGATGACTATGATTGTATGATAGTCACAGACGAATCAAGATTAAATCATTTTGGTGAGCTTGAAGACGAATTTGAAGATGATGAATTATATACTGATAAGTATTTTCTTAAAGTAAATGAGTCAATCGTAGAAAAAGTACAACAAGAATATGGCATAGATATTTCTCCTGTTGTAAATGCACCTCTTCCTGATGTGTTTAATTATATGACTGCGATGAGGCATTAATTTCCGAAACGTTTATAAACCCAAAACTGTTTTTAGTGGTTAAATCATAGTTTGAAGAATAAAAAAAGGTGGTACTCATGGTTGGAGACGATGAATATGAGCTTATGCCGCACAAGGCAGTCAAGAAGCTTCAAAAGCAGATTGATAATGTAAATGCTAAGACAAAGGATCTGGAGGCTCTTTCTACGCCTGAGATGAAGAAGGCGATGTATGAAATGACAAATTCTATGAACTCTCTTATTGAGATGTTCAAGGTTGCTTCAGATAGTATGAAGATGGAAGAGCACGACCAGGATATTGTTGTGAATAAGATTAATCCTATTATGAAGAAACTTGAACAGATTGAAAAACAGAACGAGGAGATAGCTCAGGGTATAGTTACAGTTGCTGAGATGTTGAAGCAAAGGCATAGGCCAATGCCAAGACCAGTACAAAGACCTACTCCTAGGCCAGCTCCAAGACATGCACCTGCACCAATGCCACATAGAGCACCTGCTCCGGCAATGATGCCAAGTCATGCACCACCTCCACCGCCTGGATTCGGTCCAAAACCACCAGGGCCAATGCCTCCTCCACCTGGATTAGGGTCAGCACCAAAACCAAGTATGCCTCCTCCACCGCCAATGGGTGGATTAGGTGATTTACCTGATCTTGATCTTGAGGAGAAAACGCATAAAAAAGGTTTCCTTGGGTTGTTTAAGAAGAAATGAACCCTCAAAGTTCTTTAAATCTAAGTAATATGAGACGTTTTGCTAAACACCTTGCTATAGCAGCTAAGAAAATAGAAGAAAAACAAATGGCAAGAGAAGCCTTAGATAAGCATATTTATAGTTTAAAGAAAAAAGCTAAGAAACCATTAATTGTCAGGCAGATTGAAGCTTTGAATGATAAAGTCAACCAGGTTCTTGAGAAAGAGATTGCTTTGATGAGCAGCCATAAATCTGAGACAGAGTTAGCTAAGAAACTGAAAAAAAGGATTAATTTCTTAGACAACAAATTAAATGAACTTGATAGCCATGAGAAAGAGCATTATTCTGAGATTTTAAAAGAGCTTAAAGATCACATAAAAACAATGCAGGAACCTAAAGAAAAACAGATCAATCAATTGAAAAAAACAATAGATTCCTTAAAAAAACAGATGGGTAATATCCATCAAGACAGAGCAAAAAAGGACGAGAAGATACAAGAACTACAAGAACAGGTTAAGGTCAAGAAAAAGAAAGACAGGATCCAAGATAAGATTGATGCTATAAAGGATAAACACGCGAAACTAAAAGCTTCTGGTAAGTTTTCTGAAGAAGATCTAGAAAGGATAAAACAAAAGATATTCGCTTTAGAAGGCAAGAAAGAGATCCGACATGCAGTGCAGGAAGTTAAAGCGCCTCAGTTGCCTGAATTCACTGAAGAGACTCCGCCTGAATTTGAATCTGGTTTTAAACATGAGGAAGAAAAAATAAAAGCTTTTAAACCAGCTGAAGAAGTCATACATGCACCAGCACCACCTGCACCAAACCACGATGTTTCTCACTTATTAAATCCAAAACCTAAATTAACTATAGAAGAACCAGTAAACAAAGAACTACCTCCAATACCACCTCCACCACCAATACTAAAAAAGAAAAAAGGTTTTCTTGGGAAGTTGTTTAAGAAACACTAAACATCCTTCTTCATAACTGTTGATCTGCCGTTTTCTACTGCTCTTTTGCATGCTTCAGCAATGGTTACTTTTACTTTCTCTGTAAGAGCTTCAGCAAAATCTCCAGCTACATTAAGTGCCTTGCCTTCAAACTTAGCAAAATCCTTAAGTTTTGACCTAACTATTAAATGATCTGCCATATTAACTCACCCCAATAAGCCCTGAGAAGCCCAAATTTATAAATGTTACGGGTTTTCACTTAACCTTCTTCTTGCCAATATAAACCTTTCTTGTAGGGAAAGAAATCTCAATCTTCTTCTTGTCGAACTCTTTTTTCAAAGCTTTGATAAGCTCGTGCCTTAGCTTGAACTTATCAATGTATGTTTCTGGGAAAATAATTAAGCTTAGCCTTATATTGGATTCTCCAAACTCTTTAAACCTTACAAACGGTTCAGCATCTTTTTTCGCGCCTGGCTCTTTTTTGATGATTCTTTTAGCAACATCCATAGCTGCTTTTTCAACTTTTTGCAGGTTGCTTTTATATGAAACGCCAAAAGGTATACCTAAAGCAATTGCTTCTGCAGGTTGGCTATAATTCTTGATTGTGCTTTCTGCTAATTTAGAATTTGGGATCACTATCAGATCTTTAAAAGCTCTTACCTTAGTGCTTCTCCAGCCAACTTTTTCAACTATACCTTTAACATGGTCACTTATTTGAATATAATCTCCTATTCTTATAGATTTATCTGTGATTATGTATATGCCTGCAAAATAATTAGACAGAGTATTTTGTAGAGCTAAAGCAACTGCCAAACCCCCTATACCTAATCCTGTAACTAAAGGAGTAATCTCAACCCCCATATGGTCAAGGATAATAATAAATGCAATGATATAGATGAATAGATTGACTAATCTTTTAATCATCATAACAGCTGTACTTTCAAACTTAGTCTTTCTTTTCTCTTTAATATACCATCTTGCTAAAGCATTTACAACCCTGATAAACATCACAAACATCCAAATGATTAAAAGAACTGAATACACCTTGTTGATCTGTTCAATATAAAATGCAGCATAAGATACGGATTTAATCGCAAAATAAAGCCCAGTTATAAATATAAAAAAATAAAACGGCCCTTTGATAGCTATTAAAAGCTCGTTATCTAGGTCAGTCTCTGTCTTTTTAATAAACTTAAGCAGCCATCTCTGTGTTATAACATAGAACAGTTTAGCGAATAGCAATGCCACAATAATTACCCAAATAGGAAAAAAGATATCCCTATACGTATGTAAAAACTGTAGCATTGCTAATTCCACCTCTTTTTAGTCTTCCTACACATCTGCTTCTTAAATACTTTTAGGTTTACTGGAGAGTGGTGGTGAATAGAAACGTTTTTAAATGAACTTAGACTGCTTTTTTTAACAGTAAAAATGGTAAGAAAAAGAACACTCCACATAAACGAAGAATACTTTGATCCAGGTAATGAATCTAAATCTATGTATTATGTGTTAGGAGCATTATTTAGGTCAGTTAACATAAAGAACGGATGGTTTAAGTTCACTTCCACTCACGAGCGGCTTGTAGAGATAGTAAAAGATTGCCTTGAATGTGAATATAAGTTAGGCAAACAAAAAGATAACAATTCATATTTCATTAGGGTGCCTGAGGTACCGGATCTCATCTCAAGACTAGAACAACGCGGAATACATCCTGATAAAAGAATGAGAGAATTTCCTAAGAAAATACCTGATAAATACCTTGACCACTTTATAAGAGGATTTATGGATGCATGCGCTTACATCACTCTAGACCAAGATGACCAGGTCTCAATGCTATTATCTTTCAGAAGCAGAAAGTTTTTAGCAGGGTTACGTGAAACCCTTACAGAGATAACTGGAACCAGAAAAAATTCCTTAAAGAACAGCATACTTCAATATTTCCACAGAGACTGCATGAAAATACATGACCTAATTTACGCAGACTGGGAATATATTCAAGAAAAAGGATTGTACCTTCCAGAGAAGAAAAAGATGTTCAATATTGATAATTCAGATTATCTTAAAGGACCAATAAATGTATTATCCATAAGAAGAGTCCAGAGAGCTAAAGAGCTTATTGCTGAAAACAAACCAGTTATTGAGATTGCAGTGAGAACTGGGCATATAACTGACACCCCAGTAGAATCATATCAAAGCACTTTTAAGCATGTTACAGGTATGCTACCTGAAGAATGGAAACAAACATCTGAATACAAAAAGATGAGAATTAAGTACTTGGTAGGGCAGAGATAAAATGAGAAGACACGGACCAAGACCAAACCCAGTAAACGAGCATTACTTCGACAAGAAGAACGAATCTGCTAATATGTACTATGTTCTTGGGGCTTTGTTTAAGTGTTATAATCCTTTTAGCAATCAGAAAAAGTTTGAGATAAGGTCAAGCAGTAAGACTTTAGTTGAGATGATACAAGGAGAACTCGGTAACAATTCCGCGGTTTTCAAGGATAGCAAAGGTAGAAACTCCTATGCCACTGGAATTACTTCCCCTAAACTTATTTCAAAGCTTGAGACGCTTGGTCTTATCAAAAATAAAAGTAAAAGAGCTTTCCCAGATTATGTGCCTGATGAACATATGCACCATTTTATAAGGGGCTACTTTGATGTATGCGCGAATGTGTACAATAGCAAAGGTCCGTATACTGCAGTATATTTCAGCGGCAATAAGAAATTTTTGGAAAAGCTATCCAGAAAACTGGAATCTTTGGCAGGTACTAGAAAGAAAACACCTCTCCAGAATATGTTTTGGGGGAGTTATAAGCTTACTTATTCCCATGAGGATTCTATGAAGATTTACAATTATATATACAAAGATAATGGAATACATCTTCCTGAGAAAAAGGATAGATTTAACACAGACCTTGTTTTGACTAGACCAAAACCTCCTATAGCTTCTAGTTATATTACAGATATAAATAAAGTGAAACTTATGATTGCCAGCGGTTTGGATACAAAGGATATAGCAGAAAAACTGGGTTATAAAACAGAAAACAGGAGTTTGCATTTCTGTAAGGCGTTCAAACGTGAAGCAGGAATTGGTTTCCGTGCTTGGAAACAAAGCGATGAATACAAAAAGATGAGAGCAGAGTATCTGGCTAAACAAGATAAAAAAGGCAGGCCAGGAAAGAAAGTCAACCTGCATTATTTTGATAAAGGCAATGAATCTGCAAACATGTATTATGTGCTTGGTGCTATGTTTAAATGCTGCACTTTCTTTGGAGAAACAGGTGTAGGTTTTGCAAACAATAGTAAAATGTTAATTGATATGATCAACAATGAATTAGATAGCGAATATACTCCGTGGGGAGGAAAAAGAAACAACTCCCATTGGGTCAGAATAACTTATGCTTCTGATCTGCGTTCAAGGCTTGAAAAACTAGGTATAACTGGAAATAAGGAAGAAAGGGTTTTTCCAAGCTACGTACCAAAGAAGTATATAAGCGATTTTATCAGAGGATTCAGTGATGCATGTGTATATGTTGCGATAGGAGATCATGTAGAAACCGGCTTCAACTTTTACAAGAAATTCTTAGAAGGATTAAGCACAAAGCTTCACCAACTTGCTGGAACCAAAGCAATGAATCCAAGAAAGGCTAAAGGCAAAAAGCGAGGTAAGAAGTCTTATTACTTATGTTACCATAAAAAAGATACCATTAAGATCATTAATTTCTTATATGAAAAAGTAGGATTATTTGTTTCTGAAGTTAAAGAGAAATTTAACTTTGACCTAACTATAGGCACATCAACTAAGCCTACCCTGATTGAGAGTATGCTGTCACATGTGAAACAGCAGCTTGCTCGTGGAATAAATGGAGATCAGATTGCTGGAGAAGTAGGCTACCAAGGAAGGTGTAGGAGCGAAAGTTTATACAGGGCCTTTAAGTGTGAAACAGGCATGGGTATAAATGAATGGAAACAAACAACAGAATATAGGATTATGATGGCAAAAGAATTATTGGCTCAAGGGATTCCTACAGGGACAGTTGCGTGGGAAGTAGGTTATAGAACTGATAATAGATTACAAAGTTTTTGTAGTAGTTTTAGAGAACATACAGGATATTCTGTTCGTGAATGGAGAAAAACTGATGAGTATAAGAGAATGAGGGAAAGGTATGACAAGCCAACTACAGCTAATATTACATGTACCTCAGCATTAGAGCGCAGAAAGAAGGTTGAAGAATCGAAACTGTTACTGGCACAAGGAGCCATTCCGAAAAAGGCTGCTTTCGATGTAGGCTATAAGGGCGAAAACGCCATGAGAATTCTTTATAATAGTTTTAAAGCTGTGACTGGTATGACAATAGGTCAATGGATGGAAACCGATGAATACAGCCAGATGAGAGCACAAGCTTTGGCTAAAAATTTATAAACAAAGACATTTCAAAAAACCGGAAGGTGGTGTAAACATGAAGAAACCAATGTTTTCTTGGAATATAGATGAATTTGCTGAACTTAGAGTTATTGAAGAGAGAACATCTCTTGATGATTTCTTAGATAGGGGTTTTGATTTTGCTGAAAACACAGTAAATAAACTTAGCGAAACTTCAATGGAAGTAAAAAGGTATTTAGAAAGAAGGCAGTACCATAATAACAAGACTAAAGCAGCTATATCAAGAGTACAACAAAGAGGGATTGACACTTACGAATTTAAACCAGTGATTAAAGGTACAAATAAGCCAGCTGCACATTCTTTTAATCCTATCCATGAAAAACTTTACAAAGAGCTAGAACGAGGTGTCCCTTTTAGAAGACCAGGTGAAGATCCTGTAGATTATCTTACTAGAATCCTGGAACAAGCTGATCTATACATTGAAGCGCTTTCAGGAGATATCTTAGTCGCTTCAATAAGATACGATTTTGTAAAAAAATTAAACATCTACTTCAGAATGCATGAAACAGAAGTGGAAACAAAACCAGGAAGCATAGAATTATTCATGCCAAAACTTACAGATCTTAGACCTATAATAGTTCCTGTCCCAGAAAGAAAACATAAAGTAGAGTTAGAATATCTGGCTTCTCAACCTGAAAGATGGATGGGTAAATATGTTAAGTTAGAAAGAGACGGGAAATTGTGTAAGTATGAAATAGCTAATCATGAGTAAACCAAAACTTATACAAATTCTTTTCTACAGAATCTAGTCGGCAAAACCCAAACCTTGTCAGTTGAATAACATCGCCAATCTTAATCTTTCTTAAGTTAGCTTCGCCCAATCCTTTAATCACTTTATGGTCAGGCATAAGCACTTCTATGTCAACTAGGTCTTCAGAAACCGGTAGCCAATGGATTATCTTGTCGCCGTTTTCTTTAAAGGTTTTGTAATCCAAGGAATCAAAAACAAACTTCTTTGCTTGTTTAGTAAAATTCACACAATCCATTAATCTGTATAGCTTTTTCTCTTTGAAACTCTTTAGATCTTCAGGTGTGACATAAAACTCTTCAGCTGTTTTAAATTTCCTACCACCTTTTTTATTGTCAGGATGCAGATCAAGCTTAACTTCTTGTTCAGGTGCTCCTTCTATAATTATTTTCTTTGGGTTTTTTACAAAGAAATACCTATGAGCAGAAGCATCTAATATTTTCCTGTTTATAGATGCTAAAAGTGTAAAATCAATGTTAGTTGGCGCAGGACTTAAGCCAACTTTTTTAACTAATTCATAATATGTTTCTTTAACTATACCTCTACGTTTCAATGCACGTAAAGTAACTAATTTAGGATCATCCCAACCAAAAGCTTCACCTTTTTCAATCATCTCTCTTATTTGCCTGCCTTGTGTAACAGCTCCTACAATATTAAAACGTCCATACTCTCTTATTACCTGTTTTCTAAATTGGAATAAATCTTTAATATAATCCTGTAACTCAGCTCGCATCCTGCCAAATTCATTGCTTCTTAAAACATGAGTAATTCCGCACAATTCTTCTTCAACTGCATTTTCAAAATCATACATTGGCCAAACTCTATACTTTTTCTTTTGTCTGTAATGCTCATCAGAAATTAATCTAAAGATTACAGGATCTCTTAAAACTTGATTATCAGCTTCCATGTCTATCTTTAATCTAAGAACAGCTGAACCATCATCATACTTACCTTTCTTCATATCAGCCCAACCAGACATATCTAGGTTAGGATCTTTATCCCTGCACTCACATGCCTTAGCATTATGTCTTAACTCCCGCATTGCTTCTCTGCTACAAAAACAAACATATGCTTTTCCTTGCTGAATCAGTTTTTCAGCTAATTCATAGAACTTTTCCATATCATCAGAAACATAAACAGTTTTATCTGGTTGTATATCTAAGTACTCCAAAACATCCTCTTTCATTGCATCTACATACTCTTGTTTAGCTTTAGTAGGGTTAGTATCTTCAAACCTTAAGATAGCTCTGCCTTTGTACTTCTTTGCGTACAAATAATTTATAAGAAAACTCAATGCATGCCCTATATGATTGTATTTAGAAGGTTCAGGAGGTATCCTTGTAACAACCTCACCTTCTTTAGCGTCTTTTAATTCAGGAAGCCCACGTTCTTCTTTTTCTTTTTTCTCCAACAGCTCAGGAGCCAGTTGCTTTAATTTAGCTAACTGCTCCTCAGGTTTCATCTTATTAACTTCTTTAACAACCTCAGCAATCTTCTTGCCCAACTCTGCAGCCTTAGACTTCAAATTAGGATCTTCTTTGAACAACTTCCCAATAATAGCCCCTGGATTAGCTTTACCTTTAAACTTAACTGCGTTCTGCAGCGCGTATTTCAGAATTGTATCTTGCATAACCTTAATTTAGAACCTATGATTTATAAACTTTATTCTTTATTTAGACTTCTTATTGATTGTCGCAATTATCATCTGTTCTACATCCATTGTGTACATGCCTCTAGCAATTTCCCATCTTCTCTCAGGAAGCAACTTATCTTGAAACTCATCAATCATAGTCTTTTCTAGGCCTAGTTCTCTTATTTTATCCTTTTTATCTTTTCTTTTTTGTTTAGCTATTTCACTGATTTTTGAATCAATCTTTCTTTTTTGTTGCCCCATTAATGCTGTTCTCATCATCTCCATATCATCAATTAATACTGGTTGTGGAGATTGTCCAGGGAAATAAGCTATTTCAGCTGCATGCCTATAAACTAAATAACCATCTAAATAAAACAAAGGCTCTTTTCTTGTTTGAAGCATTTTGTTTGCAATTGCAATACGTGCCCTAAGTGTTTCTCCTTGCTTAACAGTCATAACCAATGGAGAAAACAAAACAGGTGCATCATAAGAACTATGGCTTGGCAATACTTCAATAGCCCTCCTATAATCCTCTTGCCAAGGTTCAGCACGATTAAAGAGATGCTTGTCTGCTAAACCTAGATCTGCCTTTACCTCTGCAACATAAAGTACAAACTTAAGTGGTTTAATATTATGATTATATGCTTCAGTCATATGACTCCGTCCCCGAATAAAAAGGAAACAAAAACCCTTTTATAAACTTTTCCGTCATCACTCTC
Organism: uncultured Methanosarcinales archaeon; assembly: GCA_964550525.1. Taxonomy (GTDB): domain Archaea; phylum Nanobdellota; class Nanobdellia; order Woesearchaeales; family JANQNQ01; genus CAZJZJ01. The sequence goes on along the minus strand of CAZJZJ010000017.1, from coordinate 13,705 downwards.
GACTAGCAAAACATTTATAAATCCAGGCAGAATACAGGTTTTAATATAATTGAGGGGGATGATATTTATGTCAGAAAAAGAACCGCTTCAACAAACAGTTCTTAAAGCTTATGAGGAATTCAAAGGAAAAGAGAATGTCCTGACTCCAAATTTTAGTTTCAAAAACGCAGGCATGCCTGTTATAGATAACATTGTTGGTCAGTATATCTTTGTTAAGGATGAATTTAACACTGTTAGTAAAGAGGATTTATTAATCTACTTGCAAGAAAGGATAATGAGCCTTATAATTGGCAACGGCGCACCTGAATCTGAATATAAAGGACCAACTCTTTGTTTTGATGACAAGCTGGCTAGAGAATTTAGCTTTAGAAGAGCACCTCTGAATCTTGCATTAAGAGATATTGCAACAGAAGCGTTATTCCTAACTGCAAAAGCTTTTGAAAAAGCAGGTTATCATGCTAGGGCTCAGCCATTGTTTGAAGCATATGGCAGGATCAATACACTAAGCAAGACATATAATAAATGGAATCAGCATCTTTCCGGGCTTAGGAAAAGAACACTTACCGGGAAAGAACTAGAAAGCCAAGTAGATACAGAAACGCAAGGTTCATTGGATATAATAAGTAACTTTGGAAAAGCCATTATAGCATACGTGCATGAAGATAACTTTGAAGGTTTCAAGAGATGCTTAAAAGGTGTAAGAGATTGGTTTTTATCTGAAAAACAATATCATAACGAAGCAAAAGAATTTTCAATATTATGTGATTATCTAGAAGAAGTATATGTGCTTGCAAGGGCTGATAGAAACAGGGATTTCGGATATGACTCCAGAGAACTTAGACATTTCATCCTGCTTAAAGGCTATGACAACATTGTTCCAGGTCTACAGGGGATAGTCATTGATCCTAGTGAGATCGCAAATGCTCCAAACAAAGACGGAATCTTTAAACTAGTTGACAATTCAAAAAGACATCCAGGGCTTGAGCCAGGACAAAGTTACTCAGTCTGGGTGCCTGTTGAAAGAGTTAGTATAGGATATTAATCAGGGGGATGAGAAAATGTCACTGGAAATTGAAATTTGTTATGACCCATTCTTAGAACATGTACGTCCAATCCTAAAACAGCAAGCTAAAGAAGCTGCAACGTCTATTCTAACAAAATATCATACAGAGTTTACAGTAGATCGATTGACAGAAAGGATGGTTTTAACTATTGAAGAACTTATAAAAGGAGAAAAAAAGCCAGAAGAAATAGCAGAATACGTTCCTCCAGGGAACATAACTAATCAGTATATCCTTTGGGAAGGGAATATTAGATCTTTATCATTAGCTTCTAGTTCACTTAAAACAGGAGAAATCTATTTTTCTGAACAGCTTGGTGCCGGGTCTGCACTTGAAATAAGGACTCAGTCATTGAACAACCAATATAAAAGAATCACAGATACTAAAAATAGATACATACACTGGAAAAAACATCTTTCAGGTCAAAGAGAAGAAGACGCTCCTAGTGCTGAAAAGCTTGAAGAGAGAGTAAGAAGTAAGATGACAAAGAACCTTTTCTTGACTATAACTGAAAACGCTAGGGTCATACAATCCAAATCAGAAGAATTAGGGGAAGATACAGTAAAAAAAGAAGTAGAGGACGCTCTTGCATCATATCTTAAAGAGGAATACACTACAGGATATCTAGCTAAAGAATGTCTTGCAGTTGCAAAAGCGTATATGCATGAAGGCAATGTTGATAAATTTGAAGAATATTTGAATCAAGCATCAGGTTTGTTTATGAGAACTGAAGGAATGAAAAGAGAAGCAATGGATTTGAAAAGACTGGCAGACGAAGCTCAACTTACATACAGGTTTGCAGTTGCGCAAAAGAATATGGATTGGCATGCAGTTGACTGGGGCAAAAGAGAAGGGATTAGTGTATACAACCCAGAAAAAGATGGCATGCAAGTTGTTTTTGATGCTGCACTTGTATACCCAGCAATGGAATATGGCGAAAAAAAGGTCTGCTTTGGACCAAAGATTACAAGTTCACTCATTGCTGCAATGGAAACAGAGAGGGAATGATCATGCCAGAACAACAAGAACCAGATCTTGAAACATTCATAAAAGATAATGAAGAATCCATTGTAGGAAGATCAGCTGAACTTGCTAAAGATATTATGGATAAGTATGATGTTGATCGTTGTTTTACATTAGGCGAGCTGACAGACATTGTCTCAAGGAATGTTAAACAGTTCATAAGAGGGGATGGAGTTAAGCCTGAAGAGGTTGCTGAATATGATTTCAAAAAAAACACTAAACATGAAAACTACGTACTCTGGGAAAGCCTTATTAGTGCTATGCAAATTGCAGGGTGGGATGTTCTTATAAGTTCCAGTGTAAATATTAGAGATCTCGGAAATGAAGTTGGTGATAGAGGGGATTCTTTAAGAGTAGAATACAAGAAGATTAGAGATGTACAATACGCTTATAACAGTTTCAAAGAAACTCTTTCTGGTGCAGGAGAATCTAAAGCAGCAAAAGAATTTGAAGCACAGCTCCCTGAAAAACTAAGAGAACATGTCAAAACAGATCTTGGGGGAAGACTAGAGTATCTTAAGAATGCTTACAAAGCAACTCAAATCCTTGATGAAGCACGTGAAGCGTTTTATAATGGTAGGATTGATCTTTTTGAGACATATCTTAGAGAAGCATCAGAACTTTTTAGTGCTAGTAAAGGTTACGAAAAACAAGCCCAAAACTTAAATCTTCTCGCAGACAATATTGACCTTACTTGGAGGTTTGCAACAGCAGATGTCAATAGAGACTTCAGGTGGGTGAACCGTATTGAAAGCGGCCAATACGAAATAATTGGAAAACATATAGGCTATATTACAGATAACAGTATGTTCGTGCCAATTGAAAGAATGGATATGGATGGAACAGAAATACCTCTAGATGCTGTTTATGTGTTACCAGCGATGCCAAAAGGACAGAAGGTCTATTGGCTGAAGCGTGTGGAAAATAAAGGTGATTAATTATGCCAGAAGAAGCAAAAGAATTTAGCATTGATGATTTTCTAGAACAAAACCAACATACAACTTACAATACTGCTTCAGAAAGAGCAGAAGAGATTTTGTCTAATTATGGTGCAACTACTATCACAGTAAGTAATTTACACAGATGGATAGCTAATGAAGCTCAAGATTTATTTAGAGAAAATGCTGAAAAGGGATCTAATAAACCTGTTCTTCCTCATTTTGATCTTGAAGAATCTGAACATTATGATGATTATCATAATCTTATTGATAGAGAGAAAAAAATAGAAGCATTAGGTATAGCAATAACACTTCTTGAGACTGCAGGCTTTAAACCTAGAGCATTTTCGTTAGAAAAACAGTTTAAGGATCAAAAATATTTAAATCAAGCATACGAACGTATGAAAACATATATCTCAGGACAGAAATTAGCTGATAGATATATTGGTAATCTTGATCCTACAGGTGAAACTCTAGAAAAAGCTATGGAAGTTATGGTTGGTGAAGCAAGACATGCTTGTCTAGATGGGATGAATGCTTTCTTATTGACTGCAAACGCTTATATGCAGGAAGGTAATAAAGAAAAGTTCACATACTGGCTTAGAAAAGCCACAGCAACTGCAAGGCAGCTTCAATTCTCTGAAAAAGGTGATCTAAATTTACTTTCTGAAAAAGCTGACGAAGCTTATTTCCTTGCGCGAGGAGATAGGCATAGGGATTTTGATTTTGAAGCTGGGCTCAGAGATAAGTACGAGCTTGTGCAAGACGGTTTAAGTTACAGTGAAGTTATCGACAGCTTAAACAACCCTGATTTTAGTGCAAGAGAATATTCCTTATTAGAAAACAAGAAGCTCAGAGGCGATGGCACAGACAAAGTAATTGATAACTCAATGATATATCGTGGCCTAGATAAGAAAAAATCTTTCTCACTTTGGGTGCTAAAAGAAGAATACGTGCAAAAGAAAACAGGTAAATAACTTTTTTTTCTTTTTAAAACCATAACATTTTTATAAAATAAGCGCTATTTAACCTATATTAAGCTTATTAAGCAATAAAAAAACGAGGTTTAATTAAAATGGCAACAAAAAGAAGCACAATTATTCCAAAAGCGCCTCTTGCAAGGATTCTGATTAAAGCTGGCGCAAAAAGAGTTAGTGCTGACGCTTTGAATGCTTTTGTGAACGTTCTTACAGATATAGCAACTGAGATTGGCGAACAAGCTGCAAGGATTTCAAAGCATTCAGGAAGAAAAACTGTGCATGCAGGAGACGTTAAATTAGCTGCAAAATAAATTAAAAAAGAATTTTTATCTTATTTTTCTTAGCCACATTAGTCCAATTCTTATCATGAGTTTATTGAACTTATCAGAGATTTTATAAGTTTTCTTGTACAAGTCATAATCAACAAGACCCATACTTTTCATTGGAGTAAGTATCCTGTCGTAGAATTGCCTTTTGTTGTAAGAGACCTTAACTTGTTTTCCAATGTACGGTTCTTTGTTGATCTCTGTAACAAGTTCTCCTTCGTGTAACTTAGTGGCGAAAACACTCATCTCTGTTTTAGTAATCTCTCCACCGTTTTCTTTAAGATATTTTAAAAGAAGTTTTGCAACTGTCTCTTGCTGTTCTGTTGCAAATATTACCTTGAATATATCGTCAGGTAAATTAAACTGGTCAAACAATATAACCATCTATAACTACCTCCCCCAATAAAGTACAATATATGCCCAACTCATATATAAATGTATCGGTTTCCTATATTGGTGTTTAAAAACGTAGAAGAAGGTGGAAGATGTAGAAGCTTATGAAGGTGGTGTATATTGGTAAATTATTTATAGGAAAAAGAAAACACAATTCTTGATGGGCTTGTGGCGAAATTCGGTACATTGGCAACAATGCGGAAAATCGCATCCCCTTGGCTAGGGGAAGGCTGCGGGTTCAAAACAATCTTTTTGTAGGAGCAAAAAGGTTATGAAAGTCCCGCCGAGTCCATTTTTCATTTACGGCAAAACATTAATAAACAAAACCCTATTTGAATCTACTATGGCAATACCAGTATATCAAGTTACAGTACCAGAATATAAATTAAAGACTTTCAAGCATACTTCTAAGAAAGTAAACTATGTTGGAACGCCTTGGTTTAATATCAAGATTCCACAAGTCTATTGGGATAATAAACCAGATTTTGAAAAGATTGGTTCAAAAATCGACAAATGCTTGAAAAAACATTTTCTCAGCAAGAAAGTTGCAATCAGGGCATTGGGTTCTGAAGAGCATAAAGGGAAAACTATCAACAAGATGATCAAGATTATCAAGAAGTTAGGTCATGACAGGTATGATCCTAAAAGAAAAGGAGATAGATATGAAAATATTGGTAATAGTCATATTGATTTTTTTGCATTAGATTTCAAAGTTGAAAAAAATAAATCCCATTTCAAGGATTTTCTAGAACCATTCTATTTCTGGCCAATTGCAGATAGGCAAAAACCAATACGGATCGATATTGCTATAGTTTATGACTTATCAAAATTAAAAAGAGTTAAACATAGGTATAAAGGAAGAGAAAAAGAACTGAAAAAGGATGGTTTTGTTTTCAAAGACACAAATAATAAACCAAAAGCCATCTTAGGCATAATTAAGATACTATGAAACTACTCTACGCAACTGATTTGCATGGAAACAAGAAACTGTATGAAGACTTGTTCAAGTTTGCAGTAGATAATAAACTAAAAACAATCATTCTAGGCGGCGATATAACTCCGCATGGTGGTGTTACTTTAGAAGAAGCTGTTAAAGTACAAAGGGATTTCTTGGAAAAGTATCTAATCCCAAAGATAAAAAAATCAGGCTTAGAAGTTTTCACAATGATGGCTAATGATGATTTCAGAGCAAACATGGATTTACTTGAAAAGGCTGATAAAGAAGGTATTTTAAATCTTATGCATCTAAGATTAAGAACACTGAAAGACAATAGTTTTGATGTTATTGGATACAGTTTTGTAAACCCCATTCCTTTCAGGTTAAAGGATTGGGAAAAAGGAGAATTCGAGCCATTGCATAGAGATGGAATAAGGTCTACTGATATAATAGAAAAAACATCTATCCAAGATGACATGGAAAGAATAGCTAAAACAATCAAACCAAAAAGAACCATCTTTGTCTGCCATGTGCCTCCTTTTAACACAAAACTTGACCAAACCCATTCAGGCGTACATGCAGGCAGCAAAGCTGTAAAATTATTCATTGAAAAATACAAACCAAAGCTAGCTTTACACGGCCATATCCATGAATCTTTCATGATGACCAGCTACTGGAAACAAGAAATAGGAGAAACACTTTGCATCAACCCAGGCAGCGAACATATAAGAGACAGGCTGAATTGTGTAATTATAGATTTGGATGATTTAGCTAAATGTAGATTGAAATTGTTGGAGTAAAGATTTAAATAATCCTAAGATAAAGTAAAACAAAAGAGGTACAAATGGTCAATAAGAAACTTGCAGAATGGATTAAATCTGAAGAAGCACAAGGTTATTCTGAACAGCAATTAAGGGATTATCTTCTTAAGCAAAGATATAACCCAAAACAAGTAGAAGATGCAATAAAATTAGCAAGACCAAGAAGACTTAAACAGTTCATCAAGCCTACACCGTTAAAACTATTCTTTCCTGTTTTAGTATTTCTATTGATTGTCATCTCATTTTTTGTTAATTCTATTTATGTGCCTAAGTTAGGTGAGAGGGTATGTAATGTAGTTACATTAGCACAAGAAAAACCAAAAGTATCTTCTCAACAGAGGTTTGATGTTGATCCCGAAGAGATTATTCAAGAATTAGAACTTGAATTTAGCAACATGGAAAAAGAGATATCGGAACAATATGCAATCATGAACATTCTCAGACCACTTATCCTTGGAAACATGTATTTTTACCCACCAAGAATCTACAAGTTTAACCCTTTTTTTCCTGTTGCATGCGAATGGTATTCCATTGAACAAAGCATGGATCCTGCTCCAAGATGTTCATACTACATCAGTCAAGAGGATTATAATTGTATAAAAAGTGCTCACAATAAGATAGATGAATCTGCTGCTGGCCTTACAAGCATTTTTCAGATGTTAGATTCACCTTACCAGAGAATAAGTTTAATAGGCCTGATTTTTAATGCTTTGTTGTTAAGTATAGTTATTTATCTTATTGTCAGCATACCGTCCTTCTTATTATCTTTCTTACATATTAAAGGCAGTATTATCAAAAAGATACTTTACATCTTAGCAGCAATCTTAATATTACTCTTGATTGCAGGGGTCTTTGTTGGAAACCATATCATTAATAATAACCTCATACGGACACCCAACTATAAAGAATATCAATACAAAGCAATCTATTGCAACAACACAATGAATGCAACAGCAGAAGAAATAGGCATGAATCCTAGTGAGATTCCAATTGGGATAACTCCTAAAATATGTTTTAATCCTGGTTGTGGTGCAATTTGCGGTGATTATTGTAAAACTATCGGAATAGATGATGGGGCTATGCAACTCACACACATACCAGGAAATAATCCATTCTGTGTTTGTACGTGTTAGCATATTTTTAGAGTAAAACTTAAATAAAACAAAATAAAACAAAACCAAGGTGATAATAATGGACTGTATATTCTGTAAAATCGCAAAAGGAGAAATCCCAAGTACAAAGATTTACGAAGATGGCAACTTTATTGCTTTCTTAGACATTGCGCCAGGAAACTTTGGCCATACTTTAGTCATGCCTAAAGAGCACTTTGAAACCTTTACTGATCTACCGGAAAACATGGAAAAACAACTCATGGAAAGAGTCAAGAAGATTGCTTCCGCTGTAGTCCAAGGCACAAATGCAGAAGGATTCAATATTCTGATCAATAACAAGAAAGTAGCTGGCCAATTAGTGCCGCACGTACATGTGCATATCATCCCAAGGTTTACAGATGACGGTATTGAATTAACTTGGCCGCAGAAGAAGTACGCAGAAGCAGAGATGGATAAATACAAGGAAAGTATAGCAAAGTTTATAAACGAATAGTTTTTCTTTTTATTCCATGCCGCTGTAGCTCAGCCTGGTTAGAGCGCTACATCATTATATGAAGCGAGGCTCATAAGAATTGAGCGATGATCCTCCGGGAGATGATTAACTCAACTAACTGGGTGACGTAGAACAACTAAGAGAAATCTTATTGTGCGAAAAGGTCGTGATTTCAAATATCGCCAGCGGCACCTTTTTTCCATTTCTCATACTTTCTTTGGTGTTTTGGGTTTATGAAGCCGATTTTTTCTCTAAAAACCTCTAAATTAGTTTTACCATTAAATTGAATTCTGTATAAAGTGTTCCAACTCTTATTTGGATACTTGTGACTTACATATATCTTACCCTTCATCCCAATACTTAATAAGTATTTCAAAACTTGGGACAGTAACTGCTTAGAAATACTGGAAAATTCTATTCTTGGATAAAGAGTCCCATTATTATTTGTTATTACCAAACAACCATCTGTGGCAAAGTAACCCTGGATAATATATTTAAGAGAGCTATTGAATGCTGCCGGAATAAATAATTTAGTCCCTTTTTTCCCAACAGGAAATCCTATTCCGCTCAAAAGACTAAAAAGTTCTTTATCAGTAAAAAGGATTTCAATTGTTCCTTCTTTAACCCTTCTTTTAATTTTAGTGGTGTTTTTGGTAAAATGTTTTAAACAAGGAACTACTATCTTTTCAAAGAATTCTAAATCATCATGTATGTTCCCAACCATTGAAATAAAATAGAACTTATCTCTAACTTTTGATAAACAACCATCACCTAATAAAATCCCGTAAATTAAAGCCAACTTGTTTGATTTATTTGAAGGGATTTTCATTTGAATCACCATGATATGCTTCCTGGGTGATTTAAATAAAGAGGTGGTCGTTTATATATTTTACGCTCATAAATCTGGTCCGGAGTTCAAATCACCGCACCGCCATACATACTTGAAGTATAACCTCAAAACATTTTGGGGTTTGCTTCTTTTTTCTAGAAAAAATACTTACTCTGCCTTAGGCAGATAAACCTTCATAGAAGTTCCTGTTTGTGCTTGTGTTTCTAGGTCTTTTAGTTTATTAGTCTTGCTATTAAAAGAATATGAATGCAATTGCCCTCCGTCATCCTGGAAAGTTGTGGTTACTAAAATATATCCACCATTTTCATGGATTGAGTTTGCTGAAGTCCTTAACCCGATGCCGCTTCCTTTCTTAAACTGGTGTTCTCCTTCAAAGTTGGAACTAATCTTAGCCCTATCAAACCCTATACCATTATCAATAATCTCAAATACAACATAATTATCCTCATCGTAAATATTAAGTGCAAGTTTTCCATTTTCTTGTGCATTTGAAGGAGGAATATATCCTTCTTCCATCTGCCTTCTCATATCTTCCGTGCTAGGTCTACTCCTTGGAAATCTTCCCTCAATTGCTTTCTTACTATTCCTAAACAAATTCCAAATGTTAAGGTATACTGACTTTTCATCACAAAGGGCAATACCTTTATAGCCTATATTTAGTTCAATAGGGATTACACCTCCTACTGAATAATCTCTATCTATAATTTGTTTAACCCTTTCTGCAATGTCAGATACTTTAGTAGATTTAATACTATACTTTGACTTATCAAGAGTTGTAATACAATTGTGTATAGCTGCAATCAAATGATCTTTTGCTGCGCTAAGGTAAGGAATAACTTCCACTTTTAGCGAATCAATATCCCCAAGCTTGTCTTCACGCTCAAATAATTCAATTGTATTACCAACTGAATTGAGTATAGGAGTATCATGTGCCAACTGGTAATCAAGAAACTCTAATTTTTTGTACTCACTATCTTTATTTAAGAACTCATTCTCTTCTCCTGTTAGTCTTATTCTCTTACCAAAATCTACTCTTTTCTTGTAACCACCTATCGCTCCATCAAGGACCTTAATTGTACTGATTAAACTTTTAGCGTAAACTCTTAAGGATGTTAGGTCATTCTCATCTAACTCAGGTAAGTCAAAACTAGCACTATCGATAAATGAAGTAAGAATTCTTAGCTTACCCTCTAGAGATTGCTTTTTTTCTCTGATTGCTGGAGTTTCTGTTTCTCCCATATGAAATGGCAATTAAATTTGGTTTTTAAATGTTTCTATTTTGCGACTACCTGCGAGTAAACATTTAATTGTAATGAGCCGCACCGCCACTTTATTTCTTAAACTTCATGTTATATAACTCTTGGTTGCGGAACTTTCTAGGCAGATTTTTAACATTAACCTTGTGCTTACCTACCCCTATTTGTTGCACTATTTTAGAGGTATAATCACGCAGCTCACCTAAATCCCTATCGTCAGAATATACTACAACTTTACCCGGTATGTTATATGCTGTTGAGAAAAGGTTTATATCAGTTGCAGTGCCATTCTTAAATCTGCTAACTACTTCTCTTGTGCTTTTTGTTTTTCTGTCTCTTGCAACTGCATTGCATATAATATTCATTCTTCTATACACTGCCCCTGCTTTGACCTTTAAGTCTTTTGCATCAAAACCCAGCTTTCGAGCTAGCTTTTTATATGGGCCAAGACCTTTAAAACCAACATCATCTGCAGATCCTGAAGCAAGATAAATCCTATCAGTACTATTAATGATTGGATAAAGCCCTAATTTACCTGAATTAATAAGAAACAACTCCATTGCTTTTCTTGTAAGTTCATTAACCCTCTTGCTCTCTACAAAAGAATAGTTCTTAGGCTGGCTTACAATATTATAACATAGTGTCTTAGTAAGTAGATTAGTTATAAGTCCAAAGCCCGAGACAGTTTCCTCATCAAATACTTTATCAGGATTTTCCCTAAAATAACGGTACATTTTAAGAGCATTCTCAAAACAAGCTGCATCAATATTATACTTCTCTTTTCTAACGTTTAATTCTTGTCTCTTTTTCTCAAAGTTAAACTCTTTTTCTAAATTGTTAAACACTTCATCAAAATCTAATTCTCGAAGATTAATCTCTCTTGCATACTTTTTTTCGCCTTCTGGTCTTACTATGATTTTACCTTTTGTAAGTACAACTTCTAATCCATAGGTCATCAGAAGATCCTTATAAGGCGCACCATCATCTAAAAAGCGTTCTCTGAAGTAATCTTGAATCTCCAATTTATTTTTCACTGACTCAACATCTGCACGAAAAAGTTTATATCTAGGGATTCCAACGTCTATCCTAATACCTCCTTCAGTCGCACAGTACAATAAGCCTTTAAGAGTATTCTCATGACCCTTTGACTCAAGAATTCTTGGAAGCTTAACACTATCAAAGTCCCTTGAAAATTCCTCATAATCATATATACCTCCACTAAGCCTTTTCTCCAAGGAATCTTGATCAGCTGCTATGTTGCTTTTTTGGGTCATAAAACCCTCTCTGAAAAGAGGGGTTTCACCAGGAATATTGTGTCTTCCTGAAGAATAATCAAGTTTTTTAGGTGTGTATTCTAGCCTTTGCCACGCCTCTATCTCTCTAAGGACTTTTTCTGTAGTAAAAAACCTCATAGCGTCTTCTAGGTTAATGTATCCAAACACATTTGCATCTAGTAATATTATTTCCATACTAAAAAAGAACTAAGATTACCCTTTATAAATGTTTCGTTTTTTAACCACTTATCAGGGACTACATTTGCTTTATTCTTATTGAGGTGAGCTGCACCGCCACTTTTATCTTCTTACAGTTCCTTGGTTTATGGCTAGTAATACAGCTAAAGAATCATAATGGGGTACATGCACATAACTTTCTAACATGGAATAACCAGAAACAGAATAGCCCATATTCCTAAGATAGTTGCTCATTACATTCCTTGTCATCCAATTAATTGGTTCTAATCCATATAACTCAATTGAAAGTTTTTTATAATATAATCTGGTGTTTCTTGAATATCTGGTTCTATCAAATAACTCTACCTTTTTTGGATTATACAATCTAAACCCCCTATCCCCAATAAAGAACCAAGGTAACCAATTATAAATGCTTATTCAGGAAAAAAGCTTTAAAATACAGAAAAATTTATAAATTATCACCCATTCTACGCACTCATGGAAATCGAATATGGGGAAAAAGTCAAACTGGACTCTAAAGATAAGAAGATTCTAGAGCAATTGCAAAAGAATTGCAGACAATCTATTGCGCAGATCGCCAAGAAAACAAAACTGCCAAGGGATGTAGTTGTTTACAGGATTAAAAAGCTTGAGAAAAACAAGGTTATCAGAGAACACCATACATTACTTAACCCACATAAACTAGGCTATCCTCTCTATGTTTATGTTTTGTTTGCATGCTACAATATTAAGCCTGAAGAAGAGAAAAAATTCATTGGTTTTCTTAAAGCACACAACCACATAATCTATGTAGCAAAGAATTCTGGGAAATTCGACTATTCAATTGGTGTATGTGCAAAAAACTATAAAGATTTCGATGAAATAATTAGACAAATAAGACAGAAGTTCACAGACGTGATCAAAGACATAGAGGTACTACCTACAATCCAAGAATACAAGTATGACTGGATGGTAGATTTGATTTAACGCCAGCGTCAGGATTTGAACCTGAACGTCCAGAGGACAGTCGCTTTCGAGGCGACCGCGTTAGCCGGATTCCGCCACGCTGGCACATAAAACAAAAAACTTTTCCTGCTTAAAAAGCTTTTCATAGGAAACATTTATAAACAAAAACTCAATTCTTAGACGCATGCCGCGGTGGCACAACCTGGTACTGCGCAAGCCTGGAAACTTGCTAAGGGCAAGTCCCGAACGCAAGTGAGGATAGCTTGTTTCCCTTGGGATATCCCGGTTCAAATCCGGGCCGCGGCGTATGGGTCCATAGCTCAGCCTGGTTAGAGCGATCGCCTCTTAAGCGATAGGCCGTGGGTTCAAAACAGATTTTTGCAAAAAATCTGGTAAAAAGCGGGCGACATGCGCTTGTTAAGCAAGCTTAGTCCCCCTAACCAAAAGAAGCAAAATCTGATGAAAGTCCCTCTGGACTCATATTTTTATTTTACAGCCCTGTAGTGTAGCGGCCAATCATCTTCGGTTCTGGGCCGAAGGACCTCGGTTCAAATCCGGGCAGGGCTATAATGTCAGACCTAGTCCAAAACTCAAAGCAACTTATGCAGGAACAAACTAAAAAAAACAAAGCTCCTGCTTTGGCTTTAACAGAGATTGCTATAGAAAAAGGTAAAGAATTGGCAAAAAAACACAATGTTGATGAAAGGCTTGTTCTGTCTTCTTTGTATCTTGCGCATACTGTTTTTAGTCCTGTTTGGAAGGATGAAATACAAAAAAACCATACTAAACTTAGTGCAGAGTTTGCAAAAAAATACCCAAAGACTTT
>CAZJZJ010000017.1:0-240 GCA_964550525.1 uncultured Methanosarcinales archaeon | reverse complement strand
GACCACGAGATTATTCTTAATTCTATAGAAGCGCATCATGCAAGAGTTCCAACTAAATCCTTAGTTGCAGAGGTAGTTAAAAATGCAGAATGTTTTAAGTTCGTAACTCTAAAAGGCTCTTTATTATACTTTAAAGAATTAGGTAGAAGAGGCATCCCTGACGAACGAGCTGTTAAATATGTTCTAGCTAAGATGGAACAAAAAAAGAAACTCTTGACTTTTGAGGATTGCAAGAAAGTA
>CAZJZJ010000016.1:0-28837 GCA_964550525.1 uncultured Methanosarcinales archaeon | reverse complement strand
ACATTAATCACTTGTACGATCTTGGAGAACAGATGAAAGAGTCACTTTCAGTAGACGATCTGAAATGCCTTGTACATCAGCTTGATGCATTCTACAACCTATCAATAATTGGTAGGCCAGAATTCCAAGAGCTTATGTCACAATAAGGCTTTTTTTCTTGTTTATTTTCTATTATTTTTTCTTTGTTTGTAACAACTCTACAGTGGTTAAAAACCGAAACATTTATAAACTTGGACTGTTTTTACCACTGAATAGGTGTATAATTTGGATCAAAACATAACAAATCAAGAGCGGATTAGAAATATTGTGGATTTTATCTATAATGAGCTTGTAGGTGAAACACCGACTAATATCTATGAACCACAGAATATGGGAAAAGACAGGGTTGATTTTAATGCAGATATTAAAGATCTAGATAATTATATGCCTGTAGCAACCACAATGACACTTCTTAACACAATCCTTGGTAATAACACCTTGCTTGAAGGTAGTGCAGGTACAGCTAAGACAAGACTTGCTTCTGTAATTGGTTCTATAGTTCATCAGATTCCTTTTGAGATGTATGAAAGAAGGAGAATAGTTGGTTCTCCAGGAGCTACACCTCAAGATACATATGCTTGCCACGATATTGCTCAAGTGGCTCAAGGTAAGGATGTAGCTTATATCTACTTACAGGCTGCTGTCCCTTGTGTTATTATTGACGAGGTTAATAGGTTCTCTCCACTTTCCCAGAACATGATAAGGGAAGGTATAGCAGCAGGTGTATGGCCTTATGCAAACCACTCTTTTAAGGTAGAAGATCAGGTAGTTATTTCTTGTATCAACCCAGAGAGTTATGGAGGTACAAATGAGCTTAATGAAAACCTTGTAGATAACTATGCTATTACTTTGATTGCACCAGAATTCCACGCAATGATGCACAAAGACTTGGTTGAGACAGCAGATGAACGTACTAGAACACTCTTAGGCCTGGAAAATGAAGTGGATGATCTGGAGAAATTCTACAAAGAGAATAAAAATGATTTTGAGGCTGTTAAAAAAAGGATAAAGCAGATGCAGGAAAAAACTGTTCAAGCTTATGAAGAAAGAGGAGTCCCATTTATCAACAATGGCACTATATCAAGTATAGCAGATGAGATCAAAAGTGTGAAATTCACAGCAGAAGCTGAATTATTCTTCTATGCAGCTTATGCTGAGATGACCTATTCAAAAAAGTTCGGTAGATTAAGGCATGACGACCCTATCTCAGATGAAGATGAAGATAAGAATTATCTTGTATGCAAGATTGCAGAAACACTTAGAGGAAGATTCCTTAAGGACTGGAGAAATACTGCTAGAGCTCTAGCTTGGTATCTTGAGAAGAACCCAGTAAAAAATGAAGATGAAAATACCAGAGAGTATAGAGTAGGTATAGATGAACTTAAAGCAGCTTTTATCTATGCATCTGCACGAAGGATCAAGCCTCATGAAGGTTTTGAGAATGATGTATATACCAGTAAAAACGAGGCAAGGAGATTGTCTAAAGATATGGAGATTGCAAGGAGAGCTATCCAGTCTGTACATGATAATTTTACAGATTTCCAGTATGATAATGTATCAGGAGAAGAGACAGCTACATTCCAGGAACTAAGAAACGCTATGTTGATTATAAAAGGGCAAAAGGAAGGAAAACTAAGCGATGCTATTGCAACTCTGCAAGCTGCAGAACATCCACTTTCAGATTCAGTGCTTGAAGCGATTTTTATCAACAAGTATGAAGATAATAGGTTAGCAAAGACAGGCGGTAAAAAGCCTTACAACCTTAAAGTTTGATCATATTAATCATTCAACCAGTAAGTAAAGTCCAAGAGTAATTAAGTGAATTCATTAGTTTAGTCTATTCTTGTTCTTTATTCTGGTTAACCTGAAAAAATGTCACTTGTAAAAAAAATAAACCAAATCTTGAAAGGAAACAACCAGCAGGTTGCTGTAAAGGAGATTGATCCAGAGATAGCAGCAATGATCCGAAAGAATTTTGAGCAAGTGAAGACAGTCTACCATCGTCGTGGTGTAAACGGTCCGATCATAATCAATGAACCTTTTGATGTTCCTGATCCTGTTACTGCTTTTATTAATTTTATTAATCGTAAGGTTACTATTAACATAGGTTACTTAGAAAAGCTTTTTCCTTATGGAGACCAAGAAGTGATGACACGTGGAGTACTTAGTCACGAGTTTGGGCATGATGCTTATAGTCCGCATTCTACACCTATGATTATATACCTTTCCTACATGGCTCAAAAGACTTTTAAGGATAAAGCTAATATTGTATATACGCATTATATTGAGTTTGCTAATGAAATACTGGTTGAACGTGAAGATCAATGTAGGCATGAACTTAAGGAAAGACTAAGAGCTAAATGGAAACTCTTTAGTGAGAATAACACGGCTCCAGCTCCACACTGGGCAGCGATGTATCTGTCAATGAACCATCATATGGGTGACCTTGATGTAGATGTGGACTTAAGTAGGTATACTCCAGAGATGCAAAGTGAAATAGATGATGCAGTAAAAATATTGAATAAGCTTTTGATTAAGAAGTTTTCAAGTTTGGATCGTGATAATTTTGGATACCAATACGTAGGGATGAAGAACTTTGGAGAAGCTATATTACCTTTATTAAAATATAGTAACCAGAGCCAGAGTCAAGGTCAGGGCCAAGTTCAGCAAGGTCAGGGTCAAGGCCAGCAAAGCCAAGGTCAAGGTCAGGGTCAGCAAGGAGAAGGCGAAGAACAGCAAGGCCAAGGCCAAGGTCAGGGTCAAGGTCAGCAAGGAGAAGGCAGTTATCTTGGTCTTACACCAGAAGGAGGTAGCGGCGCCCAGGTTATGCTTACTCCTCAGATGATAAGCCAATTACCTAGCAGTGTTAGGAGTGCATTGAAAAAAGGGTTAGAACCTATTGTCAAGAACTTTAACATGGGCACTTATCAGCAGCTAAAACAGTTTTTCTTTAAACAAGGTCAAGAGCAAAGTGGAGGCAGTGGAGGCAAGGGTGTAGGTTTTGGATCTATAGATGAAGCCCTTGCAAACAAAGAAATCAGGGATTATTATAAAGAAGCTGCAAAAGCTTACGGAACTGTCTACAGGCCAAGAAAAGGTATGTGTATCTCTGCAGAGGATGATTATCTAGGTAAAGAACAGTTTAGGTTTAATGTACCTACACATCTTATTGACGTTAGATTCTCAGGAGGTAAGATCCTTCCTACAGTTACACATGTAAAGGCTAAGGTTAAGGTACCTGTACTGAAAAAGAAGAAGTTCTTACCAAGAGCAATTATCTATAAAGATTCTTCAGGCAGCATGCCTGATCCACGTAGTGAAACATGCTACGCTACTATTGCTGGATCAGTTATTGGTTTAAGCTATTTGCAAAGCGGTTCTCAAGTAGGAGTTGCAATGTTTGATTCAGAAACAAGCAACATTGTCAATACATATGATCCAGATGAATTCCTAGGCGTGCTTTGCGGTTACAAAGGCGGAGGTACAGCTGTTGATATTGAAAAACTGAAAGAAGACCTAAAGTCAGGAAAACTTGATCTACCTATTGATCCAGATCTTGATGAAGCAGAGCTTAAGAATAATCCTTATTTCCAGCAGATACTTAAGTCTAGAGGCAAAAGTAAATATCTAAAGAAAAATGCAAGGATCACTGGTTATGGTAAACTAGATTTGAATCCTGCAACAGACTTCTATATCATTACTGATGGAGGTATTGCTAATATTAAAGAGTTACTGGACTTCTTTAATGAGAATGAAGGATATAACCCTACTATTATCCATACTGGTAACTATGAACTAAATGTTGAAGGTTATGATCAGAAAACTAGCGGTAAATACGGGAAAATAAATGTTTACAAAGCTGATACAAGAGAAGACATAATTAAGATGACGCAGAAGGCAACATTAGCAAACCTTCGTTCTAAAGAACAGCATTTCCATAGTACACAAGATAACGTGTATTAGGTGAAACAAAATGACCTACGCACAATCAATTGTAAAACTTGAAGACATAAGGCTGCCAGGATTAGATGGAATGCTACCTGGCGCTAAAGTTAAAGGTAGAGAGAAGGCTGTTTTGGAGTATTTGGTTGAAGCAGAAAAGGTGATTAGGGAGGAATACTTAGATCAATTGAAGGGTAGAGATAGACAAATAATAAAAACATATTTTCAGATATATGAAAAACTCAAAACAGACTTGTTGAGGGATGTAGATTTTTCTGATAGAGACATCTTAACATATATTGATTATAGAGTTGAGACAGAGGGGCAGTTTAAAACTGATGAAAAAGACGAATTAGATGCTTTTTTTGGACTTTACACTGGTTGTTTGCTTAGCATTCTGACTGAAAGGAATGAAGAGGCTGGGCTTCCAACTAGTGTTTACTTTGATGGTAAAGGAAGGGAGATTCCTTATTTATTCTACTGCGCACATAAAGTAGATGAACTGATTGTAAATAACCTTTCAGGCGGCCTTCATTTGATTGGTAGTGAAGCTACATGTTGTGCAATAGGTGGTTTTGGTGGTTATGCTAATCATATTATGGTCGTAAACTCTAAAGGTGTAAATTGTTTGAACAATGTTGGACTTAAAGGAGGAAAAATAGGTACAGTCTCAGTAATAAACCATGATGGTGACTCCCTACTTTTAAGCCGTAATCTTGCAGCAGGTGTGGCAAAAGAAAAAGGTAATGTGGGTATGCTTCTTTTATCAGGGTGCAACGCTGATGAGGCTATTCCTGGCCTAGCAAAAGAAGGTGGTAGTATAGGTATGGTACTAGCTACACACCAAAAAAGTAGTGACTTTGCTCAAGGACTAGGTAGAACCCATAGTAATGTTGGCTTAGCTGTTATGGATGAGGTAGATTGCAATTATTTTGGCGGTGTTGACCCTAAGAACCAGTATAGGACAGATGCAAACGTGAAAAAACTATTGGTAAGCAATTCTCCTAAGATAACTGATTTATCCTACGCAGCAGAAGAGATCATCTTAAAGGATGAATCACCTGAAAGGTGGGATGAAATAATGCAGGAATACAATATTGCTCAATTGATAAAACAACTGACCTCTGTAACTAAAGATTCCTCTAAAGAAGAAATTATGGAAGTCGCATCGCAGATTAAAGCAATCTATGAGCTAACAAAACCAAAACTAGACAAACTCTTGGAAAAATGACACTTTTGAACATTAGTGAAAAAGGCTTAGAGAAACCAACGGTTTCTCAAAGATACACACAACCAACTGTAAAAGTCGAAGAACTTAGGATGCCAGGCTTAGATGGGATGCTGCCTGGAGCGAATGTTAAAGCTAGAGAGAAGAAGGTTTTGGAGTATTTAATAGCAGCAGAAAAGGTTGTTCGCAGAGATTATCCTAATAAATATTATAAAGAATTTATTGGTCAATTGTATCCTACAATTTATGATAGGGTTAAAAATGATCTTCTTAGAGATGTAGAGTATGATGAGGACGATTTGTCGGATTATATTCTTGCTAGATCAGGACACAATAATATTTCTGATATTGTTGATTATTCACTTGCACTTTACACTGGTTGTTTACTTGATCTGTTGACTGAAAGGTATGAAGCAGCAGGTAAGCCAACTACCTTTTACTTCGATGGGCGTGGCAAGGAATTTAATTATTTGTTTATGGGAGCTCAAAAAGTTGATGGTCTTATTGTAAATAACTTTACAGGCTATGACTTATGTACAAGTATTGGAACTAACGGAGGTTATGCAAACAATGTTATGTTAGTCAATTGTAGTGGAGGTAGGCACGGATCAACTATGGGTGTTGATAAAGGTAATTTAGGTGTAGTCACAGTGATAAATCATCATTCAGATGGAGACTATGCCCTTATTGGAAGTGCAGCTGTGCGTTCTGGTAATGCAGGAATGCTTATCCTTTCAGGATGTAAAGGAAAATCAGGTTTATCAGGTATAGCAAGAGATGACGGTAAGATAGGTTTAGTATTAATGACACATTGTGAATTTAAAAGAGCCTCTCCTTGCATGGCTAGTGATGGAGGTAATATTGGTCTATTTATTTTGGATGAAGTAAAAACAGGATCTGTCGGTAAAAGTAACCATGGGACAAGCGACTTTTTCAAATATAAGAAAATACCACATGTAAAAAGGATTTTCCTAAGCAATCCTCCTGGTGAAATCAGTACTATATGTGATGTAGAAGAAGAGCTTGTATTCAAACCTGAATCACCTGAAAGATGGGATGAAGTAGTGCAGGAATACAATATTGCTCAATTGATAAAACAACTGACCTCTATAACTAAAGATTCCACTAAAGAAGAAATTATGGAAGTCGCATCGCAGATTAGAGCAATCTATGAGCTGAATAAACCAAAACTAGACAAACTCTTGGAAAAATGACACAATACGTACAACCAACCCAAACAGCTGTAAAAGTTGAAGAACTTAGGTTGCCAGGCTTAGATGGAATGCTGCCTGGCGCAGATGTTAAAGGTAGAGAGAAGACTGCTTTGGAGTATTTGGTGGCTGCAGAAAATGTTGTTATGAAGGATTACCATAATAAAGAAGGGATCATGCCTGAAGATCTTGGGCCAATATATCTTCAAATATATGAAAGAGTAAAAGCAGAACTATTGAAAAATGTAAACTTTACAGAAACAGATCTACTTGACTATCTTGAATTCAAACTTGAGACAGATGGTCAGAATAAGCGTAATGGCGTTTATGAATCTGGTACTACTCTTGGACTTTATACTGGTTGTTTGCTTAGCCTTCTTACTGAAAGGAATGAAGAGGCTGGGCTTCCGACCAGTTTTTATTTTGATGGGAAAGGTAAGGCTTTTCCTTTCTTATTCATGGGTGCGCATAAAGTAGATGAACTTATCGTAAATAATGTAAATGGGTTTGCTATTTATAGTGCATTAGGTGTTAATGGTGGTTACGCAAACCATATTATGATGGTTAACTCTACTGGTATGATCAGTGCAGATTTTATAGGGGTTAAAGGAGGAAACATAGGTACAATCTCAGTGATAAATCATAATGGAGCTTCTTGCGTAGGCTCTCTTGCTGGAGGCATTGGCTCAGATAATGGAAATGTAGGTATGGTTCTTTTATCAGGGTGCAAAGGCGATACTGTTGTACCTATACAAGCTGAAAGAGGCGGTAAGTTAGGTCTGGTTTTAGTTACACATCATAAAGGAGACGATATTGCTAGAGATCTAGGCACATATGAAGGTAATGTTGGATTAGCTGTGATGAATAAGATAGAAGGTAAAGATATCGGTTTAAGGTGTCACAGGACCAAGGCGGAAACAAAAGCAAACGTAAAAAAGCTCCTGATAAGCAACCCACGTGAGCACAGAAAACCTTACAATGAAGCAGATGAACTTGTTTTCAAGGATGAATCACCTGAAAGATGGGATGAAGTAGTACAGGAATACAATATTGCTCAATTGATAAAACAACTGACCTCTATAACTAAAGATTCCACTAAAGAAGAAATTATGGAAGTCGCATCGCAGATTAGAGCAATCTATGAGCTGAATAAACCAAAACTAGACAAACTCTTGGAAAAATGACACAATACGCACAACCAACTCAAACAGCTGTAAAAGTTGAAGAACTTAGGTTGCCAGGACTAGATGGAATGCTGCCAGGTGCAGAGGTTAAAGGTAGAGAGAAGACTGCTTTGCAGTATTTGGTTGAAGTTGGTAATCTGGTTGTGAATGAATATAAACATGAGACTGGCAATCCTCTTGATCCACATGATTTTGGCAATCAAGATGCCCTTTATAATAAGATCTACAAGAGATTAGAAGAAGAGCTGCTTAATGGTGTTGACTTTAAGCAAAAGGATATGGAAGATTATATCTTAATCAAAGCTAATAGGGATTTTGATGATGAATCCATTATTCTTGGGCTTTATACAGGTTGTTTACTGCATCTGTTGACAGTAAGGAATAGAGAAAAAGGTGAAAGAACAGTAGTGCACCTTAATGGAGAGATAGATGGAAAACCTAATACATTTGATTATCTATTTCTTTATGCTAAACAAGTTGATGAACTAGTTGTAGAAAACTTTGAAGGCATATATGTCTGTGGAGAAGTTGCAAGCTGCGGTGGTAAAGCTGATCTTGTTGCGTTAATAAGTTGTGGAGATTTTGGTGTTGGAGCAGGGATAGCATATAATGGAGAAGTAGACAGATTGGTAGTTGCAGATTGTTCAGGAGACCTTAATTCCCTTAAAACAGGTGCTTATGGTAAAATTGGCTCAGCTATTCTTATAGGTAACTTTGGTAATGATCATTCAGATGGTGTAGGTCAGAATCTTGCAGAGGAAGGCGAAGCAGGATTAATAATGGCAGTAGGTGCTTTTGATAGGAAACCAGTTCTACCTGGTGTTGGAAAGGATGGATCTGTAGATCTTATTATAGCTACTGGTGCAAATTGTTCAGAGGGCTATAACCCAAAAAATGCAGGTTTGATATATCTAGAAGATATTATTTTAGAATATCAATTAATCAGTACAAATCAATTAATGCCTATAGAAGCACTACATCTTGGCAATATCAATACAGTTGTTGCTTCTAATTGTAAAGCAGATTCTGTTCTTGAAGACAAAAATAATGTGAAATACTTAGTTTCACACAATAATGACACTTGTGACATCTTTCTTAGATCAGAAGCTGAAGAAAAAATGGAATATGAAAGAATAAGGAAAGAGTACGGAATTGGTAGTATGCTTAAGTTAGCAAATACTGTAATGAGAAGTGCTTCTACTGAAGAAATATTGAAACTTACAAAAAAGATTCATGAAATCTATGAATCTGTAAAACCAAAATTAAAGGAACTCATGCCAGAACAAGAAGAAAAATGACACAATACGCACAACCAACCCAAACAGCAGTGAAAGTTGAAGAACTCAGGCTGCCAGGAATAGATGGAATGCTACCTGGAGGAGAAGTTAAAGGTAGAAAGAAGAAGCCTGTTGAGTATTTGGTTGAGGGTGCTGATATAGTTCTAAAAAAATACAGAAATGATTATGATAAAGGTCGTTCTATTCTTTACAAAAGAGTAGAGGATTTACTTAAAGATGTAAAATTTGAAGTAGCAGACCTGGAAACTTTTGTTGATATAAATATTGATTATAAGGCAGATTTGTATGAAAAAGCTATTCTTGGTTCTTATTCAGGTTGTTTACTGGAATTACTTACAAGGAGAAATAGAGCAGAAGGTAAAGAAACTAAAGTCTACATCAATGGAAATTGGGGTAGGTTTGATGACTTGTTTTATGATGCAGAACAAGTAGATGAACTGGTTGTAGAAAATTTTAAAGGTAATAATATCTGCCGTAATATTGGAACTGGTGATAACGGACGTGTAAATAAGCTAGTGGTTAATAATATTGATGGTATTGGTACAGCTGAAAACGTAGGTGGTTGGGATGGAAGCGCTGGTTTAGTTGTTGTAGCTAATAGCTGGGGTAAAGAAGTTGCATCTAATATTGGTTATAATAAAGGAAATGTAGATTGTTATGTTGGTGTAAATAATGGAGGACCTCTATCTGCACATCAAGCAGGAGGCAAAAACGGCTATGTTGGCTCAATGTTCATTATTAATCATAAACCAGCAGCAAGTCATTTAGCTATTCGTATTGCTAGTGAAGAAGGTAATGCAGAATTCTTGATGTATGTAAATAATGAATCCCATATAATTGGTTCGCATCTTGCAGCAGAGAAAGGTAATATTGGATTAGTAGCAGCTGTAAAAAATAAAGGTATGAGTATAATTAATGAGCCAGGGTATAAACAAGGTCATGTAGGTTTAGTTGCAATCCTTGAAAATAATGGTTCTCTTGCAGTTTCTGAGCCTGGGAAAGAGAACGGAAATGTAGACACTATCCTAATAGCTGATAGTAAAGGGTATATCAAACAAGGTTATCAAGAGCATGATTTACATGGGAGAGGTGCAAAAGAATACTTTGTTGTAGAAAATGATGAAGGCGAGAAAGTGTTAACTCAGCCTGAAGGAGAGAGTAATTTAAATAAACTTGTTTTGCATAACAACAGAGGCGATGATTTTGCAATATGCGCTGATATATCCCAGAAAATAGAAGGCCAAGAAGCTGAACAGTTCTATAATGATACAATCCAGCAATACAAGCTTAGAGAGATGGCTGGATTAGCAGAATCTCTAACAGATGAAAGCACTACAGATGAAATAGTTGATGTTGCAGAACAGCTCTATACAATCTACAAAACAATCCAACCAAAAGTCAAGGAGCTTATGAAAAAATGACACAATACGCACAAACAGCTGTAAAAGTAGAAGAACTTAGACTGCCTGGACTAGATGGAATGCTTCCGGGAGGTAAGGTTAAAGCTAGAGAGAAAGTTGCTTTGGATCATTTGATGGAAGCAGCAGATGAGATTACAGATAAGTATGCTCCGATAATCAAGGATATTTGGCATAATGCTTCAATGTATGATCAAGATCATTTAATCAATGCTTGCTATATGGATATATATGACTTCTTAAGGAATAAAAGGCTGAAGCATGTGCAGTTTGATGAAAATACCTTGTCAAACCTTATCTATATGAAATCAACCAAGAAAAATAAAAAAGACGATTTTTCTTACAAACCTAATGCTCTTGGACTTTATACTGGTTGTTTGCTACAGCTGCTTACTGAACGCAACAGAGCAGCTGGGCTTCCAACCAGTTTTTACTTTAATGGGGAAGGCGAAAGATTTGACTATCTGTTCAATCATGCAAAGAATGTTGATGAGATTATTGTGGATAATTTTAGGGGTAAGCAACTTTGTTCTTATATAGCAAGCTTTGGAGGCAATGTTAACAAGATTATGTTAACGAATTGCGATGGTTTCTACTCAAATTCAGGTGAAAAAATAGCATCCTACGATGGCAGGGCTGGTTACATTATCGGAATAAATAACTCAAGATGTGAGTTTAAGTCCTGTGTACAAAATGAAGGTAAAGTACATACTTTTATTATGGTTGGTAATAAATTCTCAAACCCTGAACTAAATCTGGATAAAAATATTTGGTGGGGTCGTGGCTATGCAGACCTTTTTATCTCAGTAGATAATTATTGCCCTACTATTACTTCAATAAGTGTACATGCTTATGGTATGGGTCTCTTTGTGGGGTGGGGTAACTATGATATTCATCCAACCCAAAGAGAAGGTTTAACTTTTCCTATATTAGAAGGTGATCTGTTTTTATGTGACCGTGTTTCTACTAGGGATGATGAAACCTGTTTCAGCCGTTGGGATGAAGATCTAGGTAAATTGATCACTATAGGAAAAGGCCGTAGACGATATGGTGTAGATGGTAAACTTGCTTTCGAAGAATCACCTGAAAAGTTTAGCAAATTGATTGAAAACTACAAAGTTAATGAACTTATCAGGATGTCAAAGTCGCTTAAGACCATGGATCCAAAGCAGATTTTCAAGGCTGTAGACAAGATCTATTCAACATATCAATCTGTTAAGCCTTTAATTGAAGAGGCTAAGAAAAAGAAAAGAGAAGAGGAAAGAGAAAAAAAAATTACATATCGCTGGAAAAAGCGGATTAAAAGATTTTTTAGAGGATTAACAAAATGACACAATACGCACAACCAACTGTAAAAGTTGAAGAACTTAGACTGCCTGGACTAGATGGAATGCTGCCTGGCGCAGATGTTAAAGGTAGAGAGAAAGTTGCTTTGGAGTATTTAGTTGAAGTTGGTAATCAGGTTGTGAATGAATATACACCTGAGATTGAAGATCCTTCTGACAGCCGTTGTGGTAATCTAAATGAACTTTATAATAGAATTTATAACAGATTAGACAATGAACTGCTTAATGATGTTGACTTTAAGCAAAGTGAGATGGAGGAATATATCTTTCTTAAAGCAGATAACAAACATACTGAAGAAGAAGCTATTATTCTAGGACTTTATACTGGTTGTTTATTGCATATGTTAACAGTAAGGAATAGAAAGAAAGGAGAAAGAACAAAAGTGCACCTTAACGGAGAATCTCGGTTTTTTGAGCATCTGTTTTATTATGCTAAACAAGTTGATGAACTAGTAGTAGAAGACTTTAAAGGCTGGTATGTATGTGCAAATATTGCAAGCTATGGTGGTAAAGCTAATCTAGTTGCATTAGTTGACTGTGGTAATGATAGTGTTGGAGAGGGAATAGGTTTTGCAGGAGAAATAGACAGATTGGTAGTGGTATGTTGTGAAGGGGTGTTTAATTCTCATGGTGTAGGTAGTGGTGGTAAAATTGGTTCAGCTATACTCTTAGGTAATTATGGTGATGATGACGGTACAGTAGGCCAGAGAATTGCATCAAAAGGTGAAGCAGGATTATTAATGGCTGTAGGTGGTGTTTACAGGGAAAGTGTTTTTTCAATGGCTGGAAGTGATGCAGATGTAAACTTGATTATAGCTGCTTGTTCTGATTATTCTGGAACATGTAATCCAAAAGATGTAGGTTTGATTTACATAGAAGATATTGTTTCAAAACATCATGCAGCATTGGGGTATGCAGAGTATAGTGGAAATATCAATACAATTGTAATCTCTAATTGTAAAGCTAATAGTATTGCTGAACGTGTGGGTAAAGAAGGCAATGTGAAAAAAGTAGTTTCACATAACAATGAATGTAAGGAATTTGCAAAAGAAGCAAATATTGAAAATATTGTAGAAGGGGAAGCTGCAGCACAAGAGTTTGAAAGAATAAGACAAGAGTATCGTATAGCTGAGATGTTAAAATTAGCTGATACTGCTCTTTATGAATTGTCAACTGAAAAAATTCTCAAACTTACAAAACAAATCCATGAAATCTACAAATCTGTAGAGCCAAAACTAAAGGAACTTATGCCAAAACAAGAAGAAAAATGACACAATACGCACAACCAACTGTAAAAGTTGAAGAACTTAGACTGCCTGGATTAGATGGAATGCTGCCTGGAGGTAAGGTTAAAGGTAGAAATAAAGTTGCTTTGGATTATCTGGATGAAGCATGTAAGTCTATCTTTGCTAAGTATACTCATGATGATCCATATCTTAATAAAGTTGCTTTAGAAGGCAGTTTGCTTGGTAAAAAAATGTATTCACATATCTATAAAGATACAGAAGGATTGCTTAATGACGTAAGTTTTAGTGAAGCTGACCTAAAGAGTTTTATATATACTAAATGTGATGTTGAACTGCCTTTTCATTGGCATAAGATTGTTCTGGGCATGTACACTGGGTGCCTTTTAGAGCTTTTGACAAAACGCAACAGGCAGGATGGCAAGAGGACAAGGTTTTATATCAATGGCAATGGAAGTACTTTTGGATATCTATTCTATCGTGCTAGAGATGTGGATATGCTAGTTGTTGAAAATTTTTATGGTTTAGGTTTATGTAATGATATTGGAGCAAATAGCGGACATGCTGATATTGTTATTGTTAACAATATTAAGAGTGTTTGCGGTTGTAGTGGTTTTGGCAGCGATAATGGCAGTATTGATATGCTATACATGACAAATATTATCGGAAACTTAGGCTCAAATGTAGCTGAGAAAAAAGGCAATGTGGGCATTGCTGTATTAAGAAACAAGAAACATGGGACAGGAGGCCTAGATTATGCTGCACAAGATGGTGGGAATGCAGGAGTTCTTATAGCTGACAATGTAGAAAAAAGCAACTTTGTTGCGCACAGAGTAGCTTATGATGGAGGACATGCAAGTAAATTGCTTGTACGTAATATAAAAGGACATTCAATAGGGCATGAAGCTAATCCAGACGAGCTGATCTGTGGAGATTACCAACCAGTAAGTTTCCAAAAAGTGATGGATGAGTTTAAGGTAGATGATGTAACTGAACTTATCGTATCTCTAAAAGGCAAAACTCCAAAAGAAATCTCTAAAATACTACGGAAAATCGATTCAATCTATTATTCACTAAAACCAAAACTAGACAAACTAATGAAAAAATGATGCAATACGCACAAACAGCTGTAAAACTTGAAGAACTCAGGCTGCCAGGATTAGATGGAATGCTAGCTGGCGCTAGAGTTAAAAGTAGAGATAAGACTGCTTTGGAGTATCTTATTGAAGTTGGTAATCAAGTTCAGGAACTTTATAAGAAAGAGATGGAAGATCAGATAAAAGAAACATATTTAGAATATCAGAAAATGTATTCTATGGTATCTAAAAAACTTGAAAAAGAACTGCTTAATGATATCCAATTCAATGAAAAAGATTTAGTGGATCTTGCAGTTACTAATCTTAACGGATTAGAGGACAAAGCAGCAGACATATTGTTTGGAATTTATACTGGCTGTTTGCTTAATCTTCTTACCTTAAGAAACATGGCAGAGGGAAAAGAAACTGTAGTCCATTTTGACGGCAAGGGTGGCATTTATACCCATCTATTCGCATATGCTAAACATGTTGACACTTTAATACTTGAAAATGTTGATGGTGAAGATAATGCATGTTACGTAGGTGCTTATGGTGGTAGAGCTAAAAAAGTTGTTATCAAAAATTGTTCAGGTGGGCGTATTGGTAGTGATATAGG
The DNA here is from genome assembly GCA_964550525.1 of uncultured Methanosarcinales archaeon. Lineage (GTDB taxonomy): Archaea > Nanobdellota > Nanobdellia > Woesearchaeales > JANQNQ01 > CAZJZJ01. The sequence goes on along the minus strand of CAZJZJ010000016.1, from coordinate 14,235 downwards.
ATCATGTAAAGGTAGGGTTGATTATTTTGTAGCTGTTGACAATAGTTGTAGAGCAAGTTTCATGGACACAGCAGCTTATAAAGGCAGAGCAGGTTTAGTCTTGCTTGTCAATAATGATTCAGAAAGAGTAGGTTCTAGGACAGCAAAGGGAAGAGGAAGAGCTGATGTTGTTGTAGCAGTAGACAACAAAGATGATATGGTATTGTATTCAACAGCTAATTATGATGGTTATGTGGGTTTTGTAGTAGCTGTAGATAATCATCACGATGATACTCTTCATAATAGTACTGATGAAGGCGGGATTATTAGGTTGGCTAGGATAGAAAATCTTAACAATGAAAAAATTGATTGCCCACTTCCTTATGAATGCGGTACTATTGGGGAACTTATAACTGAAAAGTTTGAAGAGAAAGATGATTACAAAGGCAAATTTTTCTTGTGGTGGAATATTGGCAAGATTATTGAGAAGGATAGATCACCTAAAAAGTATAAAAAGACTATAGATAAGTTCAGACTAGATGATATGGCTCAGCTTGCGAAATCCATCTCAGGGAAAAGCGGTGAAGAGATCCTTGAAACCGCTGAAGAGATCTATTCAATCTACAAATCTGTAAAACCTCTAAGCCAAAGCGTAAAAGAAACTATTAGAAGTGTATACACACCAGGTATATTCCTTTTAAAGGATATTTATGACTGGTTAGATAACATAAACTTGGATTTGTTTAATTAAAATGAAATACGCACAAACAGCATTAAAACTCGAAGAACTCAGGCTGCCTGGACTAGATGGAATGCTGCCTGGCGCAGATGTTAAAGCTAGAGGTAGTAATGAATTTGAGCGTATTGTTAAGGTAGGTAATCAAGTAGTGGATGAATACAGGCATTATATTGATGATCTTGTTGAATGCCGTTGCGAGCCTCTAGATCATGTTTATGATGAGATCTATGAAAGAGTAGAAAAAGAGCTGCTTAAGGATGTTGACTTTAATCAAAAGGATATGGAGGATTACATCTTTATGAAGGCTAATGGGGATTATGAAGATGATGAAACCCTTATTCTAGGGCTTTACACTGGTTGTTTACTGCACTTGTTGACTTTAAGGAATAGAGAGAAAGGTGAAAAAACAATAGTGCACCTTAATGGTGGCGAGGATTTCACAGCATTTGATCATCTATTTTACTATGCTAAACATGTTGATGAACTTGTTGTTGAAAACTTTTTTGGTGATTATTTATGTGCGAACATTGCTAGTTACGGTGGTAAAGCTGACTATGTCGCATTGATCAGATGTGGTGATTATAGTGTTGCAGAGGGAATAGCACATGCAGGAGAAATAAAAACATTAGCAGTAATTGATTGTATAGGTGATTTTAATTCAAATATAGTGGCTAGTAATGGTAAGATTGGTTCAGCTATACTTGTAGGTAACACTCTTTGCCGAGAGGGAAGTGATGGTCTTGGTTGTAGTATTGCAAATCATGGTGAAGCAGGATTAGTTATGGGAGTATGTGGCTATATTAGAGAACCTTTTTTGCCTAGTGCTTTTATTGATGCAGATGTAAACCTAATTATTGCTTCAAAAGTAAGTTCAACTGGTTCATGTAATCCAAAAGCTGCAGGTCTGATATATTTAGAAGATATTGTTACAGAGCGTGATGTTGCTTGGGGACATGCAGAATATGATGGAAATATCAACACAATTATGGTTTCTAATTGTAAAGCCGATAGCATTGCTGAAAGAGTTGGAATGAAAGGCAATGTGAAAAAGTTAGTTTCACATAAAAACGAATGTAAAGAATTTGCAAAAGATGCACATATTGACAACATTGTAGAAGGGGAAGATGCAGCACAAGAATATGAAAGAGTAAGGAAGGAATACGGGATTGCTAAAATGCTTGAATTAGCCAATACTATAATTCATGAGTCTTCTACTGAAGAAATATTGAAACTTACAAAACAGATCCATGAGATCTACGAATCTGTAAAACCAAAGTTAGAGGCACTAAAACAAGAATGACACAATACGCACAACAAGAAGTAGATGTAAAAACAGAAGAACTTAGGCTGCCTGGCTTAGATGGAATGCTGCCTGGTGGAAATGTTAAAGCTAGGGAGAAGACTGTTTTGGAAGATTTAACTGAAGCTTATGATGGTGTTTTTGAAAGATATATTAAAGGCAGTAGGTATAGGATTCCGGTTGATGAGATATATGAAGATATGTATAACCATCTAGAGAAAGATGTACTTCATGATATTAGTTATACAAAAGGAGATCTAGATGATTTTATTCATTCTAAAGGCAATACTTCAAGTAATAATTACTCTCAATTCCTTGGATTTTATACTGGTTGTTTGCTTGATCTGCTTACTGAAAGAAATAGAGCAGCTGGGCTTTCTACCACTTTCTACTTTGATGGGAAGGGTATATCATTTGATTATCTGTTTACCAATGCTAGGAATGTTGATAAGCTGATCGTAGATAATTTTGAAGGGCACCATATATGTTCTGAGATAGCAACATCTGGGGACAAAGTAAATATGGTAGTTCTTATGAATATTGAAGGCGATTGTTTAGGTTATCGTATTGGTTCAAGAAACGGCGAAGCAGGATTGCTTATTTCACTTAACAATAAATTTAGAGAGGGAATGCCAAATAATTTGGGCTCTGGTGTGTTCTTTAATTCAGGCAATAGAAAAGGTAAGCTAGGTATGGCTTTAATGCTTGATGATTCTTACAATGCCCAAATTGGCTCAAATATTGCATCTGCAGAAGGTACAGTAGGTTTAATAGGGCTATTTGATAGTAAAGTGCAGGTGCCTTTGGATGGTGTAGCTAGAGGCGGAGGCAAAGCTAAAGTGGTGATAGCAGCAAACAACGATAGTAAATATCCACTTTCAGTGATGTGCCATGGGCTTAATGATAAGGAAGGTGAAATGTTTAGAAATGGTGGTCTAGTAGAAAAAGCTATAGTGATAAATTCTGGACCTTGGGTTTTAACCTATTCTAGGGGAATTGATCCTGGCATAATCAATACAGCAGTCATCTATGGGGATGAAAAACAAAACCGTGCCCTTCATCCAGGTATAATCAACAAGATTGAAGGCGAGCAAGCTCTTGAAGAATACACAAAAACAATGCAAGAGTATAGGCTTGATGAACTGCTTCCTTTAATCAGATCAATGCAAGGCAAAGATGAAGAGGAGATAGTAGAAACAGCAGATAAGATATATTCAATTTACGAGATAGTCAAACCTCTTTTAAAAATGCAACCTGAAGAAGAAAAATGATGCAATACGCACAACCAAAACAAACAGCTGTAAAAGTCGAAGAACTTAGGCTGCCTGGATTAGATGGAATGCTACCTGGAGCTGATGTTAAAGCTAGGAAGAAGACTGTTTTGGAGTATATGGTTGAAGCAGAAAAGATAATCAGGGAAGAATACCAGAACAAATCACAAAGGATGGAAGGAGAATTAGAACCATTTTATCTTGATATATATGAAAAAGTTAAAACAGACTTGTTGAGGGATGTAGATTTTTCTGATAGAGACATCTTAACATATATTGATTATAGAGTTGAGACAGAGGGGCAGTTTAAGACTGAAGAAACAAACAAATTAGATGATATTTTTGGACTTTACACTGGTTGTTTGCTTAGCCTTCTGACTGAAAGGAATGAAGAGGCTGGGCTCTCAACTAGTATATACTTTGATGGAAAAGGTAGAACAATACCTTACCTATTTTACTGTGCGCATAAGGTGGATGAACTTATAATCAATAATGTTTTAAGTTTAACTACAGATGACATCGATGGTATGTGTAGCGGAATAGGCGGTCTTAGAGGTTATGCTAATTTTGTTATGATAGTCAACTCTAAAGGGGCAAATTGCCATGCCGGCTTTAATGGAGGTAAAGTAGGTGTGCTCTCTTTGATAAATCATTTTGATGAACCTGTAGTCTCAGACTTTGGTTTTGCAGGAGGTGTAGCTAGGGAAGGTGGTAATGCTGATATGCTTCTTTTATCAAATTGTGTCTCCCCAGACATTATCCCTGATCTGGCAAGAGAAGGCGGTAGCTTAGGTATGGTCATTGCAACAGATATAATTTGTGATAGTCTGGCAAAAAACATAGGTAGGTATCAAAGTAATGTTGGTTTAGCTGTAATGGATGATATAGTAAACTGTAATCGTTTTACTATAGAATATCATGATATTGAGCATTTCTCAAAAGCAGATGTAAAAAAGTTGCTTATAAGTGGTTTTCCTGGAGTACCTGATGTATCAAAAGAAGCAGATGAGGTTATCTTAAAGGAGCAATCTCCTGAAAGATGGGCTGAAGTAGCACAGGAATACAATGTTGAACAACTGATAAGACAGATGAGATCTATAACTAAAGAATCTACTAAAGAAGAAATCCTAGAAGTTGCATCGCAGATTAAAGCAATCTACAAGCTAACAAAACCAAAACTAGACAAACTATTGGAAAAATGACATACGCACAACCAACCCAAACAGCAGTAAAAGTTGAAGAACTTAGGCTGCCTGGCTTAGATGGGATGCTGCCTGGCGGTAAGGTTAAAGCCAGAGAGAAGACTGCTCTAGAGTGTTTGGTTGAAACGTATAATAAGGTGTCTGATAAGTATCGTAGAAAATTAGAAATTGTAACTGTGAAATCAAAAGACGTATATTCAGAGATGTATGATGAAGTAAAAGATAGGCTGCTAAACAAAGTAGAATTTAATGAAGATGATCTAAAAGGTTTCATCTTTATGAGATCAGACCAGAAACATCTTCAAGAATGTGAATCTTGGGCTCTTGGACTTTATTCTGGTTGTTTGCTTGAGCTGCTTACTGAACGCAATGAAGCAGCTGGGCTTCCGACTGATTTTTATTTTAATGGAGGGGGAAGAACATTAAATCATCTTTTTAGTAACGCTAGGAAGGCTGGCAATATTTTTGTGAATAATGTTAAAGGTGAGTATCTTTGTAGCGATCTAGGAACCAGTGGTGGCTATGCACCTTTTGTAATTGTTGCAAACAGTACAGGAAGTCATGTAGGTGAAAACTGTTTTAAAGGAGGTGGAAAAGGCGGTTTGATCATGATAGTAAATCATATTGGGTACGACGTAGGTATGAAGATTGGCTCTGGTGAAGGCCATGATTCGAAAGGCGGAGATATAAACCTGGTCATATTGGCAAACAATAAAAAATCTACTAGTTGTGGTGCTATGGTTGGGCAATATAACTCACATATTGGTTTGATCCTAGTAGAGAATAATGAGGGTGTTGGTACAGGTAGATCAATCTCACAGCGTTTTTCAAGCACAGGTTTAGTGCTTGTAGCTAAGAATAGGGGTGCATATATAGGATATGAGATTGGAAAATTTAATGATCCTTTAGGAATATATAAGGAGACTCAGGCTGGATTTATTGGTAAGCTTGTATTCTATGAGAATAAAGGGAAGAATCTAGCAAGACTTGCTAGTGCTGAGAAGATTTTTGATGATCCAGAATCACGTGAAGAATATGAAAATGCTATGCAGGAGTATAAACTTAAAGAAATACTTGACCTAGTGAATACAGTTACAAAGAAAACTTCTGAGTCAGATATTCAAAAAATTGCAGAACAGATCAACTCAATCTATAAAACTATAGAACCGCAATTAGAGGAATTAAAACAAGATGCAATACGCGCAAACACAAACAGCTGTAAAAGTTGAAGAACTAAGGCTGCCTGGCCTTGACGGTATGACAGCCGGCAGGGAAGTTCGAGGTAGAGATAAGACTACTTTGGAGTATTTGATGGAAGTTGGTAATAAGTTACAAGATCTTTTTCTTAGAGATGAATCGTACCGCCACGAAAGATCCTTACGTGAACTTTATTTAAAGATGTATGAAACTCTTGAAACAGACCTGCTTAAGGATATTGAATATAATACCCAAGATCTTGTAAACCTTGCAACCACAAAAGCAGACCAAAATATAGAAACTAAAGAGTGGGAGATATTTGGGCTTTACACTGGTTGTTTGCTTGATATGCTTACACTTAGGAACAGGGCTAAAGAAAAAGAAACTGTGCTTTATTTTAATGGTATGGGTTCTAGTTTCAAATATTTATTTTCTTATGCAACACATGTAGATACATTAATCTTGGATAATCTTGACGGTGAGCATAATGGATGTTATCTAGGAGCTTTTGGTGGTGATGCAAAAAAAGTTATAATCAGAAATTGTTCAGGTAAGCTACATGCTTGTAATATAGGTTCAAATAAAGGTAAGGTTGATTATCTTATAGCTGTTGACAACAGTTGTGAGCTTAGTTTCATAGATACAGCAACTTGTATTGGTAAAGCAGGTTTAGTCTTACTAGTCAACAATGAGGCAACAAGAGTTGGCGATAGGATAGCAGACGAAAGAGGTAAAGCTGATCTTGTTGTAGCAGTAGATAACAAGGATAAAGAGGTATTGTCTCAAATAGCTGGTAATGAAGGTTATGTCGGTTTTGTTGTAGCTGTCGATAATCATCCTGAAGATATTTGTGATCTAATGGTAAGAGATAGTGGATATATCAGCCTTGTTAATATAGTTAGTGTTGATCAAAGTGATTTTAAGTTTCCATTCCCACGTGAGCATGAAGGCTATGTGAAAAAACTTTTGATTACTGGAGCGCCTGATATTCCTGAATATGAAAGCAATAAAGAGAAAAGTGAAACTATAAATGCCTTAAATGGCATATCTTGGTTATTTAGGTTACATAGAAAGCAGTGCTATGGTAAGATAATTGAGGAAAAAAGATCACCTAAAAAATACAAGAAAACAGTTGAAAAGCTAAGGCTTAATGATATGGCGCAGCTTGCAAAATCTATCTCAGGGAAAAGCAATGAAGAAATTTTTGATATAGCTGAAAATATCTATGACATCTACAAAAAAGTAAAACCTCTGCGGCAGAAAATAAGAGAATTCAGAAGGTCTATGACTAACCCTTTGAAATGGTTTCTCAAGAATCTTGATGATAGAGCATATGATCTGTTTGAGGCAATATTCCATAAAAAATGACACAATACACACAACCAACTGTAAAAACAGAAGACCTTAGGCTGCCTGGCTTAGATGGGATGCTGCCTGGCGCTAAAGTTAAAGGTAGAAATAAAGTTGCTTTGGATCATTTGATGGGCATAGGTAATGATATTGCTAAAGAGTATGTGGTGGAGTTTAATCAAATGCTAGATGAAAGCCACAGGGCATGTAAAGATGAGTATTATGATAGTCTACATAAAAAGATATATGCAAGATTAAAGAACAATCTGCTTAAAGAAGTGCAATTCGATGAAACAGATCTATGTGATTTTATTTATCTTAATCTAGACCGTAAATCTGATTATCTGGAACAAGTGATTTTTGGCATCTATTCTGGCTGTCTACTTACTTTATTAACAGAACGTAATAGAGAACAAAATAAAAGAACTAAGATTTATGTTAATGGAGAAGGAAAAAGGTTCTCATATCTTTTTCATTCTGCAAAAGATGTTGACGAATTAATAGTAAATAGCTTCCGAGGTGAATCTATATGTGATCTTGTTGCTAGTTATGGTGGAAAAGCTAATGTTATTGCTATAGTTAATTGTTTTGACTATTCTGATGGTACAAATAATGTTGCCAGTTATGGTGGAAAAGTTGGCTTAGTCCTCTCAGCCAATAGTCAAATATCTGATCTTGCTAGAAAAGCTGGTTCTAATAAAGGGAATGTTGGCTCTTTAATATCTGTAAATGATTATTCAAGTGCAGCTTACGGTGTTGCAGTTGATGATGGCAGAGTAGGTTTAATAGCAATATCAAACTGTCGTGGTTCAAGCGCCCAAGGTGTTGCAGATGGAAGTGGAAAAGCAGGTTTGATTTTTTTATTGGATTGTGATGCTTTTGATATTGCATATAGAACAGGATTTGGTGATGGGGAAGTAGGTAAGGTAGTTTTGCAAGGTTTAGCTGGCCTGCCAAAAGATGTTTCTGCAAGTTATTTTAGTGATCAGATTAAGGCACAGGAACTGATTGTAAATTCTCCTGAGGAATATCAAGAAATAAGTGATGAATTTCGTTTAGGAGAGATATTTGATTTAGCAGGTTCTATTAGCCATGATAGTACTGAGCAAGATATAAAGTATGTTGTTGAACAGATTAGTCTAATCAATAAATCAATAAAACCAAAAGTAGAGGCACTGGTTCCAAAATGACATACACAAAAGAACAAGAAGAACTAATCGCTAAAATCAGCGACATCAGGCTGCCTGGCTTAGATGGAATGCTGCCTGGCGGTAAGGTTAAAGCCAGAGAGAAGACTACTCTTGATGTACTTGCAGATACTTGTAAACTTCTTGTTGATAATCTTAGTCAAGACCTTGAGCAAAATGTTGTTTCGAATAAGTTTGAGGAATCTGTATACTCTAAGATCTATGGCAAACTTAAACATGAGCTGTTTAGGGATGTTTTGTTTGATGAAGATGATCTAAGATCCTTTATCGGATCAAAGACAACCAAAAGGGATACTTTAGGTGAAGCCAGGGTTATTGGTATGTATACAGGTTGCTTGCTTGAGTTATTGACAGAAAGAAATAGAGAGCAAGGAGAAAGAACCATTTTTTGTATAAACGGCTATGGCAATAGGTTTGATTACTTGTTTTATCTTGCAAAGAACATAGATAGTCTAATAGTGAACAATTTTGAAGGTGATCTTGTTTGCGGGAATGTTGCAAGTTATCAAGGTAGCGCAGATTTTATTATTCTTACTAATAATAAAGATGGCAGTGGTTTAGGTGGAAATATTGTTGCTGATAAAGGCAGGATTGATTTAGTAGTTGCAGCTAATAATGAAGGTGAATCAATGTTAGACTCTGTTGCTTATAACGAAGGTAAAGCAAGCATAGTGTACGTCTCAAAATGTAAGGGTGATGATATTGGCCATAATATCGGTGCTTATAACGGTGATCTAGGCCTGGTTGTAGGTAAGGATTGTGATGGTAATGATATCTTTAAAGCCGTAGGCATTGAAAGGCCTGAACACACTTTTGATGATATTAATAGACGCGATAAAGGTTATGTAAGGACTGTAGCAATCGTGGATTACAAAGGTACTTATGAAAAAGGAAAAACAAGAGGACAAAGAATCCTGGATATGATTACTCTAGGTAAGGTTGACTATCTATTGCTGTATAATGTTGGAGAAGACCTAGGCGTATACTTTACTAATCCAAGCTTGATTAAAGGCAAAAGAGCTCTTGAAGAATTTACTCAACTTAGTTATAAGTATAGGCTAGTAGAGATTCTTGACATTGTAAATTTAATCACTGAAAATACATCTCACAAAGAAATGAAGGCAATGGCAGAGAAAATTGATACAATTTACCAAGATATAAAACCAAAACTCAGAGGTATGTTAAAACATGACATACGACGTAGGGCAAACTAAACCAACACAAACAGCTGTAAAAGTCGAAGAACTTAGGCTGCCAGGTATAGATGGAATGCTGCCTGGTGGAGATGTTAAAGCTAGGGATAAGGCTAAATTAGACTTTATCCTGGCTGACTGGGATAGGTTTATCTCAGTGCGTAGAAAACTAGCAAAAGAACATGGCCTATATTCTACTCAATGTTATGGTTATGTTGAAGACCACTTGGAAAACAAGTTACTTCAAGGTATAGATTTCACTAAAAAGGATCTGGAAAATTTCATCTTTGCTAAAGCAGGTGTTAGGCATGACGAAAATACACAGGAACTTCTTGGCCGTTATACTGGTCAGATGCTTACTTTACTCACAAAACGTAATGAGGAGAAAGGCCTTCCTACAACATTTTATTTTAATGGCCATGGTGTTAGTTTTCCTAAACTTTTCTTTAGAGCTTCTTATGTGGACAAGGTAATCATAGATAATTTTACAGGAGATCATATCGGTTGTCGGATGGGTAATATGGAAGGCAAGGTTAATATGGTCATGTTTAAAGATATAATCGGATATAGCACAGGACTTCAACTTGCCGGTAGTGCAGGTGATGTAAGCGGAGGTTATGCAGGATTAGTGGTTGCAATGGGCTGCGAAGGAGACTATGTTTGCTCGTCTGCTGGACTTTATAGAGGGTATACAGGTGTTCTTTTGATTCTGGATAATACGGGAGAAGGTGCTGGGCAATTGTTTGGTTGCGGCTCGGAAGGTGGGATTGTTGCAGTAGTTGACAGCAAAGGTAAGGACTGTGCAAGGGGTGTTGCCTCTGATATAGGCTATGTTCAGATAGCTGTGGTAGTAAATAATGATGATAAGGGTACACTTCGTATGCCAGGCGCCCAATTTGGTAGAAGTGATGATCTTTTTGGGACTTTAGACAGGGTTTATGCTATTAATTGTAGCCACGTTGACAGTCTATATGATCCTTTTACGAAAGAACCAACAGTTAACACTTTGTTTACCTATAATTGTTCATCAGAGAGTTGGGGTGAAGATCATAAGATTGTTAAAGATGTAATTGAGGGTCAGGATGCTCTAGAAGAATTCAAGATAACTATGCAGGAATACAGGCTTAACCAGATGATTGACTTGGCTAGAGCAACTTCTGGCAGGAGTGAAAAAGAGATAATTAAGGTAGCAGATGTACTTTACTCAGTTTTTCAGAAAACAAGACGAAGATTAGATGCAAAATGACATACGCGCAAACAGCTGTAAAAGTTGAAGACATAAGGCTGCCTGGATTAGATGGAATGCTACCTGGCGCTAAAGTTAAAGGTAGAGAGAAGGCTAATCTTGAGATATTGATGGCAAAGATAGATGATCAACTGAGTTGTTATACATATCTGCTTCAGGATCAGGCAGGTTATTATAGTTTAAGTAGCGGTCATCTCAGCAGAAAATTTGAGCTTATGGGTTCAATGTACAAACATTTTAAGGAAGAATTAAAAAATGTGGATTATACTGAAGAGGATATAAAGAGTTTTATTTTTGCAAATATTAATAGAAAGCTTACAGAGGATGAGGCTAAAGTTTTAGGTTTATACACTGGCTGTTTACTAAGTATATTGACAGATAAAAACAAAGCTCAAAATAAACCTACAAAACTTTACATTGATGGTGGAGGAGCTAGGTTTGATTACTTGTTCCATAGTGCCAGGCATGTAGATGAATTGATTGTGGATAATTTTGAAGGTATCTCTCCTTGTAATGGAGTAGGTGAAGATGGCTATGCAAACTTAGTTGCAATTACTAATTGTAAAGGAGATAACATAGGTATTGAGCTAGGTGCAAACGGAAAACTTGGTTTGGTTATACTTGTTAATAATGAGGATGATGAAGGCTCGATTACCGCAGCTTCAAAAAAAGGAAATGCAGATATGTACTTAATTTATAATAATGAAAGTGCTTACAGTACTGCTTCAAATATCTCAGATGATGGCAGTATTTACTTGCTTTTCTTTCCGCAAAGTGAGAATGGTGATGTTATTGCACATTCAGAGAATTATGGTGATGGTCTAGACTTACTCTTAAACGAATTTGGTCGTAATAGATCTTCAAAAAAGAAGATTGAAACACTAAAAGGAAAAAATCATTTCTGGGTGTATAATGATAATGCTTCAGTTGTCAGGAAAACAGTAGTTTGCCAAACTGAATCAAAGAAATCGGCTTCTAAGAATATAGCTGTAACCAAAGGTAGTGATGTTAAAGAACAATTCGAAGAATTAAAACAAAGATACAGGCTAATGGAGATGAAAGCTAAAGCTGACTCTATTGAAAGCGGTAATCATCGTAATAATGTCAGACTTATACAAGAGATACATTCAATCTATCAGGAGGTAAAGCCTTTACTGCCAGGACTAAAAGCAAAATGACATACGCACAACCAACAGTAAAAGCTGAAGACATTCGTCTGCCTGGCTTAGATGGAATGCTTCCTGGAGGTAATGTTAAAGGTAGAGAGAAGACTGTTTTGGAGAAATTGATTGAAGCAGAAAAGTTAGCTGTTCAGTTTTGTTTAGACACCTATTCCATAGAAGAAGATAAGATACATGAGATGTTACTTGAAAAACTAAAAACAGAACTGCTTACCGACTTTGACTTTAAAATAAGAGATCTTATGAGTTATGTTAGGTTTATTTCAACACAAGAAAGTTATTACCCAAAATTTTTGCTCCCCGATAAAAAGCAACTTGCACGCGGATATTACTCAGGTTGCTTATTAGAGATTTTGACACTAAAAAGAAAAGAGCAAGGGCTGGGTACAAAACTTCATTTTGATGGTGATGGAGGTACTTTTGATTACCTTTTCAGTAGAGCTAGATATGTTGATGAAGTGGTTATAGATAACTTGAAAGGAGATGGAATATGTGAATTTATTGCATCCAATGGCGGCGAAGCAAACCTTATCATGCTTCTAAACTGTAAAGGGATTGATCTGGGTAATACTATAGGTTACAATAAAGGGAAAATCAAGTTATTCGTAGCTGTAGGCAATGATGGTAATGAAACAGCAGCCGGTGCAGGCATGGATGCAAATGTCGATACGATTATAGTTGCAGATAATAAAAACGGTTCTGTTGGTACAGGGATCTCATCTGGCTCAGGTCATACAGAATGCCTGGTTATATATGCTCCACAGAAAAAAGGCTCATCTTATCATAGTGTAAGACAATCAGGAAACGTAAACCTTGAGATAAGCTGCAATGAATATACCCACAAGGCGCGTAACTATGAACAAGGAGAAGATTGGATGCCTGACAGAATTAAACAAAGAGAAGAGATCAAGAAGATTGTTGCTCTATCCAGGACTATCACCGGCAGAGACTATAAAGAGATACTTTCAATTGTAGAAAAGATCAAACAGCAGTACGAACTTTTAAAACCAGACCTAAGGGGGTCACCATTCAAATGACACAATACGCACAACCCACACAAACAGCTGTAAAAGTTGAAGAACTCAGGATGCCAGGTCTAGACGGCATGACTGCTGGCAGAGAAGTTCGAAGTAGAGATAAGGCTGCTTTGGATTATTTAGTGAGTGCAGGTAAAAAGGTTATTGCAGAGTATAGTCCAGAATTGGATTGTAGTGTTCCTAATTATAGTCTCGTAGAAGATGGAAAGAAAGTATACTCCAAGATGTATGCGAAACTAAGAGATGATTTACTTAAACACACTAAGTTTGATGAAGCTACATTAAGATCGTATATCTTTATGATGGCAGAAAGGAATTACGGCTTTATGGAATATAAAGCCCTTGGTATTTATACAGGATGTTTACTTAGTCTTTTAACAGAAAGGAATAGAGACCAAAGTAAAAGGACAATCTTCTGTATCAATGGCAAAGGACACGAGTTTAACTATCTGTTTAATCATGCTCATGATATAGATGGGCTTATCATAAATAATCTTAAGGGCAGTGGTATCTGTGATTATGTAGCTACTTTTGAAGGCAAAGCAAACTATATTGTATTGACAAATGTTACAGGATATAGCCATCTCTTTTTTGTAGGTGGTAAGGGTGGTGAAATCGGATTAATATTAGCTGCTAATTGCGGGATTAGCTCTTTTGGAGATTGTACATCAGATAAAGATGGAAGAGTAGGTGCAGTAATGTTGACAGACATAGGAAGTGATCTGTTATTCGGAGCTTTAGGTAGAGATGGAAATGTAGGTTTGTTTGTATTAAAAGATAGCATGGGGGTGCCAAACTCAGGCTTTGAGTTGTTGATGAATGCTGTTGTAAGAAAAGTAGCTCTGCAGAACTATGAGGATTTTAAATTATCTAATCATCTAATCACAAGCGAGCTGATACGTGACGATCCAGATAGATATCAAGCACTAAGCAATGACTATTGTGTAGAAAGAATATTTGGTCTGATCAAATCCATATCAGAAAATAGCTCTGAAGAAGAGATGGAAACTGTTGGAGAACAGATTCAATTAATCCAAGAAGACATAAAACCAAAACTAGACAAAATAATGGAAAAATGGAGTACGCACAACCAGCTGTAAAAGTTGAAGAACTCAGGATGCCAGGTCTATATGGGATGCTGCCTGGAGCTAGAGTTAAAGGTAGAGATAGGAAGCCTTTGGAGTATTTGTTAGAAACAGGTGAAGGTATGCTTGATTTCTTTTCAAAGGCATTTGACAAACTTCCTTTATACTCGGGTATAAACACATTTTACAGGGTTGTTTATGATGATCTAAAAATGAATAGATTAAGGGGGGTGAGATTTACTGAGCA
>CAZJZJ010000015.1:0-29051 GCA_964550525.1 uncultured Methanosarcinales archaeon | reverse complement strand
GAATGAAAAGAGTTTTAGGAGTTCTTTTGGTTATTGGTGTATTGCTTTTCTCTATTACAGCAAGCGCTGTAGAAGAATGTAGTACACTAAAATTTAAAGACGGTGAAGAAAAAGCCCTAGCTAAGTTTGCAGCTCCAGGAGACGAAACCTTGACTGTGGTAGCAGATAAGAAAGATGCAGAATCAGTATCTTTGAAAGCTACAGGATTAAAGGTTTCAGAAACCATTCCAGGCAAAGGGAATGCAAGGGTTGTAGTAGTGATGGATGTTTCAGGGAGTATGGATTGGCGATCTGGGATAAACAGCCAATGGGTTGCAGGGACAGAAAGAGGTTGTACAGATGCTGAACTGTTTTCAGATAGTACTAAGAGGCTTAGTATTGCAAAATGTGTAAGCAAAGACTTTGTGGACTCTGTTATGGAAGTAGAAGGCAATGAATTAGGCGTTGTAAAATACTCTTATTCAGCTTCCAAGTTTGATATAACAGCAGATGTATTGGCTTTAAAAAACCACATTAGTTCTTTTAATGCTTACGGTGGAACCTGTATATGTTGTGGTATCAATAGTGCAGTAGAGATGTTAGAAGCAGCACCAACTGATACACAGAAATCGATAATGTTGTTTAGCGATGGCGTACCTACAGAAAGATGTCGTAATGCAAATGAGGACTTAGATGGTAATGGTAATGTAGATGCATTTGATGATTCAATCCAGTCTGGTAAAGACGCAGCTGCTAAAGGTATTGCTGTTTACACAATCGGGTTTGGAAGAGCTGCAGATGAAGCTACAATGCAAAAGATTGCAGAAGCATCTGGCGGTAAATACTATTACGCTGATGTCAAGAATGTTGCTGAAATCTTCAAAAAAGTCCAGGATGAAGTAAGTGAATCCTATCCTTCTGATGTTAAACTGGATGTAGCAGCAGATGGTACAGAGGAATGGAGTTTTGCTGAGGTATTAAAGGAAGAAAAGGCAGTTGCAGAGCTTGAAGAAGCATTTAACGATGCTTTGTCAACATGTACAGCTGAACCTTGTGAAATCAACTTTAACATTGGTTCATCAACAAAAGGCAACATTGAAATTAAAGAAGTAAAAGCTTGCTATGAAGTTGACCCTTGTGAAGGTGTGAGCTGTGGTGCTAATGAAAAATGTGTTGATGGTAAATGTGTTTACGTCGATCCTTGTGAAAATGTAGAGTGTGAAGCAAACCAGGAATGTATTGAAGGTGAATGTAAAGATATTGACCCATGTGCAGATGTAACTTGTGCAAGTGATGAAGAGTGTAAAGAGGGTAAATGCATCAGGATTGACAAATGTAAAGATGTTAAGTGTCCAGAAGATGAAAAATGCATAGAAGGCGAATGTATACCAAGAGATCCTTGTAGAGATGTAGAATGTAAGGAAGGTTATGCATGTCTTGAAGGAAAGTGTCTTAAGATAAGAAAAGACCCAAAAGGCGGCATAAGCCATGACATTGGTGAAGCAACACCACCTTCAGTGCAGATTAAGAGGACTAACCTAGGTATAGCAGGCCAGAAATCAGCAGAAGTGATTTTTGATGTAGTAAACATGGACATGAGCCACAGAATGGATGGTTTTATCCTTTGCAGAAGCCCAGACAACGCAGTTGTTTCCTCTAGCCTCGGTGCAGGCTCAGGTACTGGCGCGCAATACATTAGTCCAAGGTTCCAGATGGAAGTAGGACCTAGCCAAAGAGCACTAAGTATTACAGTGGATTCAGATACTGTAGGAGATGTAAGAACCGGCTGTTTAATCAAGTATATGCCTTACTTAGAGGAAGATGGAGCTAAAAACTTCCTTAAGATGAGTGGAATATACACAACTACACCAACAGACTCTGACTACAGAATACTAAGGTTAGACAAAACAGTAAGTTTTGTTAAGAAAACTTCAGAGATTCCAGATGAACAAGTAGAATGGGAAAAAGAAAACAGAGGAGTAAAAATAGAAGCTCCAGGTTTTGCTTTATTAGCAACTTTGATGGGCTTAGGCCTGGCTTTAGTGTTCAAAAGGAAACAATGAAAAAATTTCCTTTTTTTTTTCTTTTTAATTCTATAATTCTAATACTTGTTGTGATTTATATCTCAGACTACTTTTTTCTTAGAAAATTAGTAGCTGATCATGTATCTTGGCTACTTAGTGTATGGGGGTTAACTCTTGAATCAAATGTGATTGGCAACCTGGTTTTTGTTGGTACTAACTATGAAATAAATACTGTATGCATAGGTATAGAAGCAGTAGCTGTTTTTATTGGTATTATATTCAGCTCTGTTAGGAACTTCTTTAAACAGCTGTTCACATTTCTAATCTTGATCCTTGTATTATATCCGCTTAACATATTAAGGATATCATTTGCAATCTTTCTTAATAATAAAGGCATCTCATGGCTAATATCACATACCATTATTGGAAGATCACTTGCATTGGTTTTTGGTGTATTGGCCTTTTTGTTTGTATTTAGGATGTTACCAAATATATTGGACAATCTTAACCTGATTATAGATTATGTGAAGAGCTTTCCAAAAAGTTTATATAGGTATAAAGCAAAAAAGTGATTAAAATGAGTAAAAAGAGGTATTTAGTAGTCTTTTTTATATCATTGTTAGCTATATCTATGTTGTCTATGTCTGTTTCAGCATTATTGCTTCCTGATGGTTCTTATTGTACTTATAAAAGCCAGTGTCAAAGCGGCTTTTGTGTACATAATGTTTGTAGATCTTCTTCTCCTTATTGTGGTGATAAATATTGTGATTATGGTGAAAACTGCGGAACTTGTAGTGGAGACTGTGGTTGCGGTGCTGGTAAGGAATGTATAAACAGCGAATGTAAGATTTCTGATGGTTATTATTGTTATTATTATATCCATTGACAAATCTTCTATTGTGTACATAATACTTGTAGATCTTCTTCAACCCATTGTGGGGATGGTTATTGTGATTCTGGTGAATGTTCAAGCTGTACAGGTGATTGTTCACTATATAACTGCCGTTACAATGGTCAGTGTGATACTGCAGTAGGTGAAAAATGTAATAACGCAGGTTCAGATTGTAGTTGTGGAGGTGGCAGGCTTTGCTTACCTACAAGACCAGGTGCAGATAGTATGGGGTGTTATGAAATAGAATGTGGTGATGGTTATCTAGATTCTGGAGAAAATAGAAATACCTGTTGTAGAGATGCAGGTTGTTATGGCGGGAAAAAATGTCATGAAGGCAAAAATAAATGTGTAGATTGTGTAAGTGATGGTGACTGCCGTAACCAAGTATGTGATCCAAAGAGCAACATATGTGTAAGGTGTTATAATGATGGTCATTGTGGCAGTGGTAAATGTAACACTGTAACACACCAATGTGTAGAATGTATTAAGGATGAAGACTGTGAATCTAAGACAATCTGGGATAATCAATTCTTTTGTTCACCTGACCACAATTCAGTTATGGAGAAAGGTAGGATTGTTAGTGGTAAGTGTGATGTAAGAACCCAGACCTGCAAAGGAGAAGAAACCCCTACAACACGTACAGCAAAAAACTGCCGCACCCAACAGACATATTGCCAAGATAAAGTATGTGGTTGTGCTGAGGATTATGCTCCATGTACAGCTGAAGGCATGTGTGTAAAAAAAGCAGTTTTAAACGAAAATGATCCATGTGGTTGCGATTTTCAATGTACTTCAGGTTACTGCGCACCTGCAGGTAAAACCTGTTTTAAAGCAGTAAGCGCTGAATTCTCAGAAACAAGAACCAAACTTACTGTAGGAGAAGAAAGCGAGGTTACCCTAAGTGTAAATAATCATCTTGATAAAGATGTTTTTGCTAAAATATTAATAAATAAAGGTAGCGGTGCAAGTATAAGCAGCGAAGTTGAAGGTGCTGATATCTGCGCAGGCAACCAATGTACTGCTTCTTCAAAGATTCCAGCTAAAAGCAGTAATAGAATCACTTTAAAACTTCAAGGACAAGATAATGTGGTAGTACCCATTACAGCAGAAGTAACCTACCAAGTCTATGCAGGCAGTAAAAAAGCCCAGAAACTATACACTGCAACTGCATTAGAAAAGGAGATTACCTATGTAATCTGTGGCGATGGTCAATGTAATAGTGATGTAGGTGAGGATAAAACTAATTGTTGCGGAGATTGTGCTTATCCTCAAAGCACTTTTTTTAGAGAATATTCATGCCCAAATCCTAAAGAAGGCTATGTTTCTAAAGCCAAAGTAAGAAATTATATCTATTCCTTCCTTGCTTTTATTATTCTTGCTCTTATTGTGCTTGGCTTAATCTATAGCAGAAAGTTGAGGTCTATTAGAAGGACAAGGATGGATAAAATTAAAGTTGAAAAAGAAAAAGAGAATGCAACTAAAAGAAGGGAACGGAATAAGATAAGAAAAGCCTTTAAGCTCATCGATGATAAGATAGATCATAAGAAGCCTCCAACAGCCAGAACTGTTAAGAAATGGCTGAAAAAAGGTTTTAATATGGAGTTTAATGATAAGCTATTCAATGAGGAATATGTTATTCTTGTAGGTGAGCTTGAGGAAGAAGCAAAACAGAAAGAAACAGAAGAAAAGATTAAACAAAAAGAAGCTGAGCAGAAAAATAAACGCAAATTTTGCAGAAAATGTGGCGGTACATTAAAAAAACCAGGTGCAAAATTCTGCACAAAGTGTGGAGCTAAACAATAATTTATAAGAGGTGTTTTTCATGAAATATTGTCCTGAATGCGGTGCTAAACTTGAACCAGATGATGAATTTTGTCCAGATTGCGGAGCAAAGATACCTAAGGGAAAAAAAGCAGAAGAAAAAGAAGCTCCTAAAACAGCAACAGCAAAAGCAGCTGCATCTGTTGCTCCATCGCCTTCAGGAGTACGTTTTGCAGGTTTTTGGATAAGATTCTTGGCAAGATTAGTGGACTCAATTATTGTAATGGTTCCTATATTCATTATCTTAGGGATGTTTGGATTAATGTCTACACCAAATTATTATTCTAGTGGACCTTCTCCAGCTTCTGTTGTTGGGATATTTATTGGATCATTACTAAGCTTGATTTATTTTATCGCTCTGGATGCAACCGGCGGCACACTCGGCAAAAGAATATTTGGGCTTAGGGTAATAAACCTGCAAAAAGAGAACATCGGTGTAGGCAGAGCACTAGTCAGGCATCTTGTGTTCTCTTTGATAGGTATCATACCATTTATTGGCTGGCTTTTTGTATTCCTAGGTTATATCTGGGTAGGTATAGATAAGCATAAACAGGGTTGGCACGATAAGATGGCTGGTAGTTTTGTGATGTATAAGGCTGGATAACCACAACCTTTATATACTGGTTTTTTTTCCTTTGTCAAGAGCGGCCATAGGGGCTTGGTTCCACCTGATCCCATTTCGAACTCAGAAGTTAAACAAGTCTCCGTATTGAGCTGTACTATGCTTAGCATGGGAAACTCAGTAAGCTGCTTACCTTTTTACTTTAATTCTACCAAAACACTTTTTTCCTTAGAATTAACTTCTTTCACTAATTTATGGCCTTTTAATTTCTTTTTAATCTCATCAAAGCCAAATCTCTCACTTGCTTTATTTATCTCAGTAAGAACCTCTTCAATTACCTTATAATTGTTATAAATCAATTCTCCTTTGCCCCTATAATCCTTTTCTTTTTTTCCAAGTTTGTTAATAGTTTCTTCCTGGCTTTTTATTATTCTTTTAATCTTATCAAGCTGTTTATCCTTTTTCTTTGTTTCTTCACTTTTCTCAATCATGGAATCTTTCCAGAAAACAGAGTCAAGTGCAGAATTAAATGATTCACACTTTTTTTGTTCTTTTCCTTTATACAACTCTAATTGAAAAGGAACAACATCATTATCTTCAACAATATAAGCTTCAATCTTTTTCTCTCTTAATTCATCCAAAGCCTTGAAAACAGCCCCAGAATCAACTTGACTTGGTTTTTTATTCTTATCAATATTTGCAACCAAACATGTCTCTTCAGCATAGACCCCGCCTAGTCCAAGATCCATGGCAAGAGCTTTTACTATAGACTCTTTGTCAGATTTTTCTAGGAACTCTTGAAATTGTTTTTCATCTAATTTCAAAAAATTAAACTCTTTCTTTGGATAAACATATTTTTCATTGGGTTTTATACTTCTGTCTTTCCATTCCTTGTAAATTAAGCCGCTTAATATAATCCCTTTCCTAACAAGTAGAACATTACCGCCGCCAAAGAATTCAATAATCAAAGCCACATTGCCTTCTTTTGTATCAAAAACAAATTCAACAATCCGTTCAAAACCTTTTTGGGTAATTTCCCTAATCCGCGAGTTACCTAGTTTCTTGCGTAGATACATACAAAATCCGCTAGGATCATCAAAATTAGGTTTATTCTCGCTAAAAAACATAAATTTCCCAATAATAACTCTTAACAATCTTTTTCCAAAATTAGGTACATGTATCTGTAACCATAACTCTTCTTTACCTTTAAGGTAAATCTTATCTATTTTTCCATCTATTAAACTCTGTAATTCTTTTACAATACAGTTTAACTCAATAGATGCTAGATTCTTCTTCATCTTACTTTTTTTACATCTTCTTTACGATGGATATGTACTTCTTTTTTGCTGCTCAAATGCCCTTGCATTAATCCTTTTTCAGCAAGCAGTGGGAAAACATTTTTTTCCAAACTCCTGCCATCGTAATCAAGCAAAGAAGGTTCTGCAGCAAATATAGGTGAGAAAACAAGATATGTGTCAGATTCAGCAGGTTTTTGAGTGAACTTTAAAATACGGTTGCCTTCAACCTCAACAGTGCCTTTCTGAGATGGTTTTGGCGAAGTGGTTAACACTAAAGTCACGACAGCATTGACATTAGTATGGCTTTTCCATAATTCATCCAAGTTAATGTCCTTAAAAACAACATCTCCATAAACTACAATAAAATTTGTATTGATTTTTCCTTTTAGCAAGGAAAGTGATTCAGCAGTACCTTTTGCTCCTTTCTCTTCAACATAATCTATCTTAACCCCATACTCAGATCCATCTTTAAGTATCTCAAATATCTTAGTAAGCACGTTCTGCCTTGCTACAACATAGATTGTCTTGAACCCATTATCACGTAACTTCTTAACTGCAATCTCAACAACAGTAGAACTTCCAATCCTAGCAGTAGGTCTGTACTCAGAACTGCCTATTTTAAGCATCTTTTCATCCCCGCCAGAAAGAATCACAGCAACCTTATTCTCACCAAGTGCCATCTTTACCAAGTGTTCAATAGCGTGGGATCTATTACGTATTATCACATTGTCAACCAAGGAATCTATATCCTTCAATGTATTCTCGTTAATTGTGATTGAAATCTTCTTTTTCATTTCTTCTTCATTATTTATAAATCCCTAATATCCGATAAAGTAGGATAAAGGTAAGATATTTAAATGTTGCCTTTTTTAAGAGCCTAAAACAGGGTGATTTCCAATGAAAATCTCGGTTTTTGGTACAGGCTATGTAGGCCTGATTGTAGGTACATGTTTAGCAGATCTAGGTAATGAAGTAACTTGTGTTGATATTGATGAAAACAAGATAAACAATCTAAAAAAAGGCATACTTCCTATATACGAGCCAGGGTTAAGAGACCTTGTAGAAAGAAACGCAAAAGAAGAGCGTCTTTTCTTTACAACAGAAGCAAAAGAATCCATAGAAAATGCTCAAATTATATTTATAGCTGTAGGCACACCTTCTGGTAAGAATCAGGAAGCTAATTTGCAGTATGTGTTTGATGTTGCCAAAAGCATAGGTGCTCATATGAATGGCTACAAAGTTATTGTAGATAAAAGCACAGTTCCTGTAGGTACAGCAGATAAAGTTAAGCAGATTATAAAAAAGAACCAAAAGAAAGAGATGGAATACGATGTAGTATCAAACCCAGAATTCTTGCGTGAAGGTGAAGCAATAGGCGATTTTATGAATCCTGACAGGGTTGTTATAGGTGCAGAAACAGATAAAGCTAAAGAACTCATGTTAAAATTATACAGGCCTATTGAGCGTACAGGCAAGCCTATACTTACTACTGATGTAAAAAGCGCAGAGATGATCAAGTACGCATCTAATGCAATGCTTGCAACAAGAATCTCGTTTATGAATCAGTTAGCTCCACTTTGTGAAAAAATGGGTGCAGATGTGAAGTTTGTTGCAAAAGGCATGGGTCTTGATCGTAGGATAGGTCCAAGATTTTTGCAGGCAGGAGTAGGTTATGGTGGCAGTTGTTTTCCTAAAGATGTTAATGCACTTGTACAGACGCTTAAACAAAATGACTGCCATAGCGAGCTTCTTGATGCTGTTGAAACTATAAATTACAGGCAGAAACAACATCTATTGTCAAAAGTAAAAAAGCTATTAGGAGAAGACCTTAAAAACAAGAAGATTGCAGTATGGGGTCTTGCATTCAAGCCAAAAACAGATGATATGCGTGAAGCCCCTTCAATAGTTGTGATAGAGCAGCTTCAAAAAGAAGGCGCAAAGGTTGTAGCTTTTGACCCTGTAGCACAGGAAGCAGCAAAAAAGATATTAAAGGATATAGAATATGCAAGTAATCCTTACAAAGCACTGCAAGATGCAGATTGCCTTATTATTGTCACAGAATGGAACGAATTCAGAGAACTTGATAAAGAAAAAATCAAGTCTTTGATGAATACTCCAAACATAGTTGACGGTAGGAACGTATATAACCCCGCTGATATGAAACAATCCGGCTTTAATTATGTGGGAGTTGGCCGGTAGATAGGTGATTAAAATTAAGTGTATAATACTCTGCGCAGGTTATGCAACAAGGCTTTATCCTTTAACCAAGGACAAGCCTAAACCTTTGCTTCCGATAGCAGGTAAGCCGATGATAGAGCATATTCTATTTAGAGTCGAAGAAGTAGAAGATATAGATAAAATCTTTGTAGTAACAAACAACAAATTCTACAGCCATTTTGAGGACTGGTCAAAGAACTACAAATCAAACAAGAAAATAACAATCGTAAACGACAACACAACCAGCAATGAAGATCGTCTGGGTGCAATCGGTGATATTGATTTTGTTGTTAAGCATCAGAACGTAGATGAAGAACTTCTAGTTATCGCAGGTGATAATCTTTTTGAATTCAGTCTCGTTCATCTAGCTGATTTCTTCAAAGAAAAACAAGCAAGCGTAGTTGCTTTGTATGATCTTAAAGAAAAGCATAAAGCAGCAAACATGTACGGTGTTGTTGAAACAGATCATACAACTAAGATAATTGGTTTTGAAGAAAAGCCAGAACAACCGAAAACTTCTTTAATAAGCACTGCATGCTATGTTTTCACTAAAAAGGATCTTGAGCTTTTAGAGAAATGCATAGCAGAACACCATAAGCCAGATAACCTAGGTGATTTTATAAAATGGTTATCAGGGAAAGAGCATGTTTATGGTTTTGTGTTTGAAGAAAGCTGGTTTGATATTGGGTCGCATGAACAATTAAAAGAAGTCAACGAAATATATGGTGAAAGATAATGGCTACAATCTTGGTGACAGGTGGTGCAGGTTATATAGGGAGTTTTATAGTTAGAGAACTAGTTGAAAAAGGCTATAAAGTTATAGTTATAGATAACCTTGTGTATGGCCATAAAAAGTCATTACCTAAAGAAGCTGTATTTGTAGAAGGAGATATAGGTGATAAAGAACTCCTAAGCAAAATATTCACTGAAAATAAGGTAGATGCAGTGATGCATCTTGCAGCTTTCTGTTATGTTGGTGAATCTGTAAAACAGCCTGAGAAATATTTCAAAAACAATGTCCACAATAGTCTTATTTTATTGGATACAATGCTTAAGCATAATGTTAAGAAAATGGTTTTCTCTTCAACATGCTCAGTGTATGGTATTCCAGATAAAGTGCCTATAACTGAAGAAGAACCAGTGAAACCAATCAACCCTTATGGTGAAACAAAACTTATTTTTGAGAATAAACTAAAAGAAATTGCCAAAAAACAAGGCCTAAAATTTATTTCTCTTAGATACTTTAATGCAGCTGGTGCAGCTCTTGATGGAGACATGGGTGAAGACCATGATCCAGAGACACATCTTATCCCAATCATTCTTCAAACTGCACTAGGTAAAAGAGAACATGTTGAGATCTATGGTACAGATTATGAAACAGATGACGGTACCTGTATAAGGGATTATATTCATGTACTTGATCTAGCAAGTGTACATATCCTTGCTTTAGAAGCACTTGATAAGGCATTTGATCATAATTTTTACAATCTTGGTACAGGTAAAGGTTATTCTGTAAAAGAGATAATCTCAGTTGCAAAGGATATCACAAAAAAGGATCTTAAAGTAGCTGAAATAGGAAAAAGAGAAGGAGATCCTGCTGTACTTGTCGCAGCAAATGGTAAGATAAAAAAAGAACTTGAGTGGGAGCCTAAATATGGTATTAAGGATATAATCCAGAGTGCGTGGTTATGGCACAGTAAACATCCAGAAGGTTATGGTGATAAAATATGACTAAAAAAACAGTACTAGTTACAGGTGGTGCAGGTTTCCTTGGAAGCCATCTATGCGATTACCTTATTGAAAAAGGGTTTTATGTAATCTGTGTAGACAATTTCTTCACAGGTAATAAAAAGAATATTGAGCATCTAAAAGATAATCCGAATTTTGAGATGTTGGATCATGATATCATCAATCCGCTATTTGTTGACAAGAAGATAGACCAGATTTATAATTTAGCATGTCCAGCTTCTCCTGTACATTATCAATTCAACGCGATCCGTACAATTAAGGCGAATGTACTTGGCACAACCAATATGCTTGGTCTTGCAAAAAAGCATAAAGCAAGAATACTGCAAGCTTCAACATCAGAAGTGTATGGTGATCCAAAAGAGCATCCTCAAAAAGAAACCTATTGGGGCAATGTGAATCCTATTGGAATCCGGGCATGTTATGATGAAGGCAAAAGAGTTGCAGAAACATTGATGTTTGATTATCATAGGCAGAATAATGTGGATATCAGGGTAGTGAGAATCTTCAATACCTATGGTCCAAGAATGGCACGTAACGATGGCAGGGTTGTAAGTAACTTTATTGTACAGGCACTTGAAGGCAAAGATTTAACTATCTATGGAGATGGCAAACAAACCAGGAGCTTCTGTTATGTAAAGGACTTGATTGAAGGCATGTATCTAATGATGAACCAGGAGAAGGAGTTTGGTCCAGTTAATCTAGGTAACCCTGTTGAGAGGGACATGCTAGATCTTGCAGACAAAATCATAAAGATATCCAGCTCAAACTCAAAGATTGTATTCAAGCCCTTGCCAAAAGACGACCCTAAAGTAAGACAACCAGATATAACTAAAGCAAAGCAAGTGCTAGGCTGGGAACCAAAAGTGGATATAGAAGAAGGCTTGAAGAAGACGATTGAATGGTTTAAAGGTAGTTGAAAAAGGCCGTCTGCGCCATTATTGGCATTGTTGCCGAGTGCAACGAGGCAATAATGGCAGGCCAGGCGAGGCGTAGCTGAGTAGGGCTTTTTCAACGTAGCTTCAAGAAGGGTTAAGTTTTTAAATCCTTCCTCTTTCTCATATTCTACAATGAAAGTATTAATGCTGACATCATCTTACCCTATTGAAGGCTCTAATCTAGGGCCGTTTGTGCAGAACATAGCAAGAGCTCTACAGAAACAAGGCGTAGAAGTAACTGTAATGATCTTCTCAGTTAAAGGTAAATTCAAGAGATACAAAGGTAAATCAGGGGTTGAGATCATAGAGTACCCTTATTCTGGGTTTTTACCTCCTGCACTCCACAGGAACAATGGGCTGATTCCAACAGTCAAAAACAGTCTGTTGGCAAAATTAGAATTCCCAATGTATCTCAGTGCAACGTCACGCTATCTAAAGAAACTTTCAAAAGAGTTTGACATTATACATGCGCATTGGTATATTCCAGCAGGCTATATTGCAGCAAAGGCTAAAAAACACACAAGAAAACCACTTATTACTACAGCCTGGGGTGCAGAGTTCCATCTACCAAAAAACACAATTGTCAAGAAAATACTAAATTACGTAAACAAAAAAAGTGATATTAAAGTTGCAGTAAGCAAATATATGAAATCTAAAGCCAGGGAATATGGATTAAATATTCAAAACATGAAGGTAATACCCAACGGGGTAGATGTAAACCAGTTCTCTTTGAAACGAAAAAAGACTAATAAGATTATAATTGCATCTGTTAGAAGGCTTGTACCTGAAAAAAGAATACAGGATCTTATTAAAGCAGTAGCAGCTCTACCAGATGAGCTAAAATCAAAAATCAGTCTATGGATTATTGGTGATGGTCCAGAAAAAAGCAAGCTTATTCAATTAACAAAAAATCTTAAACTAAACAAAATTACAAAATTTTGGGGCACAGTCCTTCATAAAGAAATTTCAAAAATACTCAGCCAGATAGATATCTATGTTAACCCAAGCATACAAGAAGGTATGGCGACTGCAAACATTGAGGCAATGGCAGCTGGATGTTGCGTTATTGCTACCAAGGGGGTAGGTAATGATGAGGTAATAATACACGGGAAAAATGGTTATTTGTATTCACCAAAAAACACACAAGAGCTCTCTAATATGCTCAAAAGATACATTAATAAGTATCCTAAACAGGTAGGTCTTAATGCAAGAAAACACTCTAAAAAAAATTTCTCAATGGATAAAATTGCAGAGATGTATATTAAGGCTTATAAAGAACTTAGCTAAAAGGTACTTGCCTCTTTATTTCTTTTTTCCCTATTACCAACACATTTGTTGCTTTCTTAGAATTAAATAAGAAATCAAAATAAAACACAGGCCAGATTATCTTCAACAAATGATAGTACCAAGGTATTTTCTTTTTCTTAACAATCTTTCTTCTTTTCCTGGCAGCTGGCAAATAAAACCAATAATAAAACCATTTTAATAATGGATACTCGTAGTATCTGTGGGCTATTATGGTAAAACCTGCTTGCTTCATCTTCTCAGATAAGCTTTTTCTATTATACCTTCTGAAATGCCCCCATTTTTTATCACATTCACTCATATGTTCTTTGCTTATTGGAACACCAATTATTGCTACTCCACCAGGCCGAAGTAAATCATACATCTTTTTCAATGCACCAACATCATCTTCTATATGTTCAATAACGGAAGTATTGCAAACAAGGTCATACTTGCCATTAGCATTTATTTTAAAAATGTCGCTTACGTAAAAATTAACATTCTTATGCCCAATTTTTTTAGCTAACTCAATTGCTTTAGGATCAATATCATAACCATCAATATGGTATCCTCTTTTTGCTAGCATAGAAGAAAGTAGCCCAACCCCGCAGCCGATTTCACATATCTCTTTTACATTCTTTTGCTTTTTTATATACTTTATTACAATAAGCCTATTAAATCTGTGCCTTGGATTTAACTTGTCAATCTTTATCTTTCTTAAGCCCCATTCGTTATAGTATTGCTGTTCCATTTTTACTAACTTTAGTGCCAATCTATTTTCTCTTGAAGTTGTTTATCAGTTTTATGAAGTTTATATGCGCTTAGTATCTTTTTTAACCATGGAAGAACTCCAAGTGTTGCATATACCCATAAAAAATAATACCCATAGTTAAATATTGATACAAATATAATGACAAAGTAAGTAAAAGATGAGAAATAAAAATTGTATGATTTACCTCTGAACATAAATTTAGCTTCTCTAACCTTTCTTTTATAATTTAAGTTAACAAGGTACCTTGTAGAATGCAAAAACTCAAAATTAGATAAAGCAATCATGCCAACAATAAGAACATGTACCAGCCCAGTCATCCTGTAAACACCAAGGGTAATTCCTATGAAGAAAGCATACTCTCTGAATCTGTCACACCATTCATCGATTATAGCTCCAAACCTACTGCACGTGCCTCTTAGCCTGGCAATCTTACCATCACAAGCATCAATAACTATTGAAAAATAAACCAACACCCCACCAACTATACTATAGGTTGTATCCCCTATCCCTAGAAAAACACCTGCAGTAAGCCCTACAAGTAGCGAAATTATAGAGATTGCATTGGCTGATAACTTAGTTTTTGCGAACAATTTAGTGATTGGGAAAGAAACCCAGTTAACAGCTAACTCAATAAGTAAATCGCTGTAGACTTCTTTTTCAGATTTTTTTATTTCATTCATGCTAGCCATATTAAAAACCCAATTCTTCATTAACAACAATAACCTTCATTCTGTTTTTCTTCCTTTGATATTCAAATACAGTGGTTGTGCAGCATATCCTATCTTGATGCCGACAATCAACGCAATGACCTGTTTTAACGCAAGGCGTCTTTAAATTCTTTCTTTTACAGTTCATTGGAGCTGCAGTCTCTTCAATCCTATCTATGGCTTCTTCTACATTTCTAACAATCTTATTCTTACCAACAACAACAATAACTAGTTCAGGTCCGTATATCATAGGAGAAACCCTTGTCCCAGTGCCATCTTTGTTAACTATTTTACCATCTTCTGTTAAGGCATTGCTTCCAGTAATAAGAATATCGCACTGTTGTGTTTTTTTTAGAATAGGAATAAGCTCCTTAATTGTAAGTTTTTCATCAAATCTATCAAGTATATTGTACCCTTCATTTTTGAGCTTTTCAACTAACTCAATCTCAAGTAAAGTAGTAGACCATCCAAATCCAATCTCTTTATCTTTGTCAATCAAGCTAAGCAATTTTTCAACAGCTTGCTCCTTGTTCTCAACAAAAAACCCTTCCATATTCCTACTCTTAAGGTTAGCTATTACTTTCTTAATTTTAGGCTCCATTGTATCTTCTCCGGTTTATTTGATTATATATAAATATTACCATATTACCAAAAAATATTTAAAACAACCCTCTTTTCAAGGGAATCATGAAAGCACTTATACTGGTAGCTGGGCGTGGAACTAGGATTAGTAAACATACAGAAAACACTCCTAAGACGCTTCTAAAAGTGGGCGGAAAACCAATACTCCAGCATATAGTTGATAGGGTTCTGGCGAATAATGTAAAAGACTTTGTCATAATTATAGGATATCAGAAAGAAAAGATTATTGAATTCTTGAAGACCACTTATCCAGAAGTAAATTTTAAATTTATAGAAAATGAGGTGTATCTAAAAACAAACACCTTATACTCAATGTGGCTTGCAAAAGATGAGTTGATGAACCATGATTTTATTTATCTACATGGTGACCTTATTTTCAATAAAAATATAATTAAGAACCTACTTAACCCAAAATATAAAAATGGAGCTATAGTTGAACCGCATAAAGAAAGTATGCAAGTATTTGGCTTTGATGGGATCATAACTAAGATTAGCAAGAAAAAAGATGCGATTGGCAAGGCATTAGGCATCTATAAATTCTCAAAAGATACAACTGAAAAGCTGTTTGAAGAATCTGAGAAAGTAATCAAGTCAGGTAATATTAATTCTTTTCAATCAGAGGGCATTAATCCAACCATAGTTCATAATAGAATGGATCTGGTGGATACTAGCTGTATGAGCTGGGTTGAGATAGATGAAGAGGAAGATCTTCTAGTTGCTGAAAAGATTTTAGAAAAAATCTTAAAAGAAGAGTCTGAATAAATATGTGCGGAATTTGCGGTTTTAATTGGGAGGATACCTTACTAGTTAAAAAGATGTGTAAGGTTATAAAACATCGTGGTCCAGATGATTCTGGTACGTATACTGATAAGCATGTTTCTCTGGGGCACCAAAGATTAAGCATTATAGATCTTTCTGAGAAAGGCAGACAACCTATACACAATGAAGATAATTCTATCTGGATTACATTTAATGGGGAAATCTATAATTACAAGGAATTGAGATCAATCCTGGAAAAAAAACATAAATTTTATTCGGGAACAGACACAGAAGTGCTTATACATGCATATGAAGAATGGGGATACGATTGTGTAAAAAAGCTTAATGGTATGTTTGCTTTTGCTATTTGGGATACTAACAAAAAAGAACTTTTCTTGGCAAGAGACAGACTAGGCATTAAACCTTTATTCTATTACTATGATGGAACTAAATTTATATTCTCTTCAGAAATGAAAGCAATAATCCAACACAATATAAAAAAGAGTCTTAACAGATCTACATTAAATCAGTTTCTTATCCATTCCTATGCAGTCAATAACGAGACATTGATGCATAATGTTTTTGACCTTCTGCCAGCAACATACCTTATTCTTAAAGATAGCAAGATTGAAACAAAAACATACTGGGAACTTGGTTTGGGTAAAGAAGAAAAATCCTTAAATATCTATGTGCAAGGTGTAAGAAAAAGGCTTTTTGATTCTGTTTCTAGAAGACTGATGAGCGATGTACCTCTTGGAGCATCACTCTCAGGGGGTCTGGATTCAAGCGCAGTTGTAGCGATTATGAGTAAACTAAAAAGAGATCCAGTGAAAACCTTCACTATAGGCTTTGGGGATCCAACCGATGAATATAATCAAGCAAAACTTGTAGCTGAACATTGTAGTACTGATCATACGGAGATTCTGATAGGCTTTGATAAGGTTTCTTCAACATTCCCAAAGATAGTCTGGCATATGGAAGCGCCTTTTGGTAGACCTGCAACACTCCCAACATATTTTCTTGCAAAAAAAACTAAAGGTAAAGTAACAGTTAGTCTTGTTGGAGAAGGCTCAGACGAGATCTTTGCTGGTTATAATAGATATTACCCATACACGAAACCACCAGGATTTTCCTTAAAGTACCTATTCAATAGAGAGAGTATGCTATTCTATAAAGGATTTTCAAAATACAAAAACATGTCACGTTTAGAAAGAATAAACAGCGTCTGTTCAGGTTATTTTAGGGAAGAAAACGAACGCAAAAAAGCCTTTTCTGATGGAATATTAAGCCACGCCAATCCCAATTTAGATCCAGAACATGTCTTTGGACCATATTTTGATAATTCCCCTAAAGGTGAAGGGATTAATTCAGCTTTGTTGTATGAAATCAAAACAGAGCTTACAGGAGTACAATTGAACAGGGTAGACCGGAACAGCATGGCGCATGCAGTTGAGATGAGGGTACCTTTCCTTGACCATGAACTGGTTGAATTTGCTATGTCTGTACCCTCAAAATACAAATGGCATGGTGTAGACAAGAAGTTTGTACTACAAAAGGCAGTGAAAGATCTTCTACCAAAAGAGATTGTAATGAGAAGGAAACTTCCTTTTAATGTGCCACTTGAAACATACGCTAAAGAAAGTTTTGTTAATGTTGCAGAGTCAGTGTTACTAAGTTCACAGAAAAGAGATTTTATTAATTATGACTATTTCTCAGATCTAATTAAGAAGGTTAAATCAGGAGCAGATATAAAAAATAATTCCTTAAGGCAACTCCTATTTACATCAAGCCTTGAACTATGGTATAGGATGTTCATTGAAGATGAAAAAGTAGAAAGTATTAAGCTTTGATTTCTTGAGTTTTTATACTTTTGCTATAAATCAAAAAAGAAGCTGCAGCTGTAGTGTAGCGGATTATCCATCCAATTACATATCTACCCATTACAAGAGAAGGCGTTATTCCAACAGCATTATATAAATATACACCTACTGCTTCTCTTATGCCAAGGCCGCTCATAGTTATTGGTATCATTGAAACAACAAACTCTATCCCCCAGATAAAAATAATGTAATGGATTGAAATGTATTTGCCTAAAGACAAGAATATCAGCATCGCAAATATGCCTGCTATCAATACCTTGACAATAGTTATTATAAAATTTAGAATAATAGCGGCTTTATGATTCTTAATAAGTTCAATAGTAACCCTGGAAAATCCTTTGAAGATTTGTGCATATTTTCTAAGTATATATTTCTTAAACAAACCCCTGATTCTTTCTGAGAAAATAAATACCATTCCTGCAATAAGTGCTAAAACAAGTATTGCTACAATTGCAATTATTTGTTTTAAGGATTGCATTAATCCAAAGAAATAAGAAAACCCAATTATTGCTACACTAAAACTTACAATCACAGTTATCACTTTATCTACAATCATAACTGCAGAACTTATACCAATAGGAACATCCTCTCTTTTTAAGAAAATGGGCAAAGAAAAACTACCAACTTTACCAGGTAATAACCAGCCAACAGCTGTGTTTATAAGGAAACACTTAAACATAACTATAGAACTTACATCTATACCTACTTTCGACAATAGGTTCTTTAAATTCAAGGCCCCTAAGAAGATAGAGAACCACAACAAAAAGAATACTATTGGAAGATATAGTAAATTTGTTTTTGATAAAGTTTCTAATATAGAACTTAGACCAATTTTGTGCACAAGAAACACAAGTACACTTATGCTTATCACTATTTTTAATATCGTAAATATTTTTTTGTACTTTTTCATGTTGATCTTTTGGGCCCCCAATTACCTCTTGTCAAACCTCTTCTCAATAAAATTCTGGTATAAAGTCCATTCAGGTGCTAAAGAGAAAAATCTTAATCTCCATCTAATATCTGCATCAAGTTTCATTAAAGGGATAAATATTTCATAAAGCAATAGGTTCATCTTTGTTTTAAGCTTTTTTCTCTTAAACTCTTTAGAATAAAAACTAAGCCTATGTGTAAAGAACCTAAACCTGGATATGATCGAGATTGTCTCCAATACTTTTTTGTAACGCTTGCTTAACCAGGGTGTATTCTTAGTATCAGTATATCTCCAATTAGCCCAGCCTTCTAGTGTATTCTTTGGCCTGTAACCTTTCCTGACAGCTTCCTCATAGATTGGTGTGCCTGGGTAAGGGCCATATACAAACAAGCCGTTAATCTCAAGTTTATTACTGATCTTAAAAAGCTGATCATAAAAATCCAATGTCTCAAGCATCTCTTTCTTGGTTTCTAAAGGTATTCCTATTATAAAACTCATTACAGGCATTATTTTATGTTTAATACACTTTTTAGCAGAAGCCATAACCTGTTCCCTAGTGATATCCTTAGTTATCTTCTTAAGCATAGTTGGCGAGCCAGATTCTACACCAATTGAAAGAAGTTCACAGCCGCTTCTCCTTATTAGTTCCATGAAACTATCATCAAACCTAGATAGATAATCTGCTCTACAGAAACTCATCCATTTAAAAGGCATCTTGTGTTTAATCATACTCTTTACTATCTTCTCAACCCGGTTCTTGTCAACAAAGAAATTGTCTTCGACGAAATCAATCTTTTTCGGGTTATACCTTCTAATTATCTCTTTAAGATCAGAGATAACCTTATCAGCACTCTTAAATCTCCATATTCTCTTATGGAAATTCAAGCCATAGCAAAACTTACATCTATGAGGGCAACCTCTGCTTGATTCATAGCTGAAATATTCAAGTGATTCAGAGTATTTACTTATATCAATAAGGTCATAAGCAGGCAAATCAAGCTTATTAAGATCAATAAATTCTCTATCTGGATTAAATACTATTTTGCCATCCTTTATAGATATAGTGCCTTTGACATCATAGTACTTCTTCCCTTTGTACATCCTGGTTAATAACTCAACAAATGTTTCTTCCCCTTCAGATTTTACTATAATATCTACAAACTTGTGTTTTATGGATTGTCCAGGAAAGAAAGAGACATGTACCCCTCCCCAAATCAAAGGAATATTTGCGTTTCTACTCCTTACATATTTAGCAAAATTAAGCGCTTCTTGAAGCGGTACTCCTGACATAGAACTTATACCTATAGCGACATAATCACTGGGGTTAATCTTTTTATAGTCTTGTACCCTTGTATCTAGAACCTCTGGCTTAAATCCCTTCTTCCGGATATAACTTGCAATTGCTAGCACAGACATTGGAAACCTAGGCAGATCCATCTTAGGGCCAGCAAACACAAGCAGTACTTTCTTAGAGCTCATTTTTTGTTCAGCTTATCTTGCTTACTAAGTTTAATGTAAAATATGAAGAATGCTACAAATAAAGAGAACCAACTATAAATTAGACACGCATATATATAATAATTCAATACATTAAATAGCGCAGCAATAAACATTGTATTAAAGATAAAATGGTCCCCAAAAAAGAAATTCTTTAAGAAACTTCTTTTTTTGCTAAAATTCTCGATATAAGTGCTGGATTTATTGCTTGTCTTCTTAAACCCATGATAGATATCATCTAATTGCCTATACGCAATTACTATTAAGAAACCATAGATAAGCATATAAGGATTATTTGTTTTTATAAACTCTCCAAATGCAATCCCAAAAAAGAATAAAGGCACCATAATACAATCAAAATATGAAAGCCACCCACCCATTATTGTAATCTGGTTTCTCATCCTAGCAATTATACCATCAACCCAATCCAGGAAATGAGTGAACAATACCATGAAAGCCCCAAATAAGCTTAAATAATAATTTCCAAACATGAATAAAGCAGCTGTAGGGAAAATAAGTATGCCTCTAAAAATAGTCACTTGATTTGCAGTAATGGAAGTTTTCATAAGCAGCTTAGAAAAGACAATGGCCACCTCTCTATAATACCTTTTAATAAAGATTCCTCTTAAATCGCTTTCCTTATACCATTTAGGCAGTTTCTTCTTTTTCATTCTTCTTTGAGGATTTAAATCATATATTTAAATATTTGTGTTTTGCCTCTTTACTTCTTATTCATATCAGCCAAGAAACCGAATAGAGTTATCTGAACTCCGGTAGTAATTAATAACAACATTAGAAAGATCATACCCAAATGCCCTTTAATTCCTGTAGTGAAATGCAGATATACAAACCAAAGCCCAATTAAAAGCCCAAACAGAAGAAATAACCCTCCAAACATACCAAAAAACCTAAGCGGTTGATAATCTCTATATATTCTAATTAAGTTAACCCAAGCGCGTAAAGCGTACTCAAACGGGTTTTTCATTAATCTGCTTTTACCACCTTTTCTTCTTGCAAAATATATTGGTATTTCCTTAATCTTAAATTTTTGTTGAATAGCTTTAATTATCTGC
The DNA here is from genome assembly GCA_964550525.1 of uncultured Methanosarcinales archaeon. Lineage (GTDB taxonomy): Archaea > Nanobdellota > Nanobdellia > Woesearchaeales > JANQNQ01 > CAZJZJ01. The sequence continues at coordinate 8,029 of CAZJZJ010000015.1, read as the reverse complement.
TCTTGAGTATAGGTGTGTCCGGAAATGATGTTTATTTCTTTGGCAACCTTTTTAGTGAACGCCCTAAATCCAGTCTGCCCATCACTAATCTTGACTCTACATACGCCCGATATAACCTTAGAAAATGCCTTATTTCCAAATCTCTTCAATATGGGCATATGTTCAATCTTACCTTTAAACCTACTGCCAAGTACGAGGTCATTACCAGCTTCAACTTCTTTTAAGAGTCTAGGTATATCTTCTGCTTTATACTGTCCGTCAGCATCAATATGCACGATTACATCTGCTTTTAGTTCTATACATCTCTGCATCTCTGTCTTGAATGTTTCAGAAAGCCCGTACCTCATAGGATGGGAATGAACAGTTGCACCAGCACTCTTTGCGACTTTAACCGTATTGTCTGTAGAACCATCATCAACAACAGACATCTTGTACTTGTATTTAGTTTTACCCATAACCCTTTTAATATCTGCCAGCACTCTGCCTATTGTTTTCTCCTCATTATGTGCCGGTATTGTGATTACAACTTTCATGCTAAAATCAGATATTTATTCTCTTTAAATATGTTTCGGAAAAAGAAAGAGTCCTAAAAAGAGCCATCTAGAATCTCTCTAATCTGCTCTTTGCCTTTATAAATCGGGTCGTTTTCAAGAGTGCCATCTGTCCTATCTACAATCTTATCTATATCTTCTCTTCTTACACCAAGATTAGAAAGTTTAATGTTTAGATCCACTTTGCCCATAAATTCTATTAATTGTTTGTAATCATAGCCAGCAATTGTAAATTGAGACATTTTAAGCCAAGCTCTAAGTAAGCATGCTAGTACCTTAGGGTGGCTTGCATCTGAAACAGTAGACACACCATATTGTATCCTGTGGGGCAAAGCACTAGAAGCATTGGCTAAGGTAATACCTTGTAGCATTGAAGCATAACTTAATTTTGTTCTAGTCTCAAGACTAGGCTTGCCAAGTTCTTTAAACTCCTTTATTGCTTTTGGTAAATATTCTACAATTAACTTAACAGACATCTCAGAAATACTTCTTGTATAATCTGTGGCCTTCTTAGAAACAAAGGTTTCAACTGCATGCGCAAAAGCATCGACTGCAGTATATTTAGTAAGTTCTAATGGCATACTATCACATAACACTGGATCAACAACAGCAAACTTTGGGAAAAATTTCTCTGATCTCACCCCTTTCTTGATATCTCCAAACCTAATTATAGCAGCTTTTGTCAACTCTGCACCAGTGCCAGCAGTTGTAGGTACAGTAATTATAGGAAGCACATCTGAACTTGCCTCATTGAAATCTGCTAACTTTTCTTCTTGTATAGCTAATACCTTTGCAGCATCTAAATAACTGCCTCCGCCAATCCCTATGATACAGTCTGTTTTTGCAGTTTTCTTCTGCATAAGTCTGTTTACATCCTCTTCTGTAGGTTCAGAAGGAATCTCTCCAATACTGAAAATCTCAATACTGTCACCAAGCATATCTCTAATCTTTTTTTCGTTTTCTTCACTCAACCCTTTTCTGGTAGAAAGAACAAAAATATTCTTATAGTCTTCTTTTAAGTTACTCAAATAATCTAATGTATTCTCACCGAAGATTACCTTCGTAGGCATATAGATCTGTTGCATTATAAATTGACCTTCTGTGCATTATACATATTAAGGTATTTCTTCCTATCTTCATGAAATTCTTGTAAGTGGTTATATGTTTTCTTAAAAAGCTCATACCCCCTTGAATAAATCTCATGTTTTTCCATATCTGGCTCATACACTTTTTCTATTTCAACAAACTGGCTTACGTCAAAATCTGGATCAATTGCTTTTCTTGCTAAGTAGTATGCCCCTAAAGAAGTAGATTCAGTTTCTTTCAATTTAAGTACTTTCTTGCCTGTAATATCAGCTTTTATTTGGTTAACTAAATCAATCTTGCTTAAACCACCAGATATAAACAGTCTTGAAATTGTAATTCCATTATCTTCAATAACCTCAATTAGATGCCTTAAAATAAAACCAGTAGACTCTAGAACAGCTCTTGCTAAGTCATATCTGCTGTGAAACCTTTCAATACCTAAAAAAGCACCCCTCACATTGTTATCCCATATTGGTGCCCTTTCCCCCAATAGATAAGGTAAGAATAAGAGCCCCGTCTTTGTTGAGAAATGTTCAGCAAGTTTCTCCAGTTCTTCGTGTGTGTGTTCAGGGCAAATTGTCTCTAATACCCATTCAATCAAACCACCGCCTTGGTTGTTTGAACCACCAACAACATTCCAATCATTATAACTCTGTTCAAATATTCTAAATTCATCTTCTTTAAGTTTCTTCTTTGTCAATACTCTCAAAGAAGTTACTGTACCTGACATATCACAGGCATCTCCTTCTTCTTTTACACCTGAACCAAAGAAAGCGCACAAAGCATCATAAGATGTTAGTACAACTTTGATCTTTCTATCTAGCCCAATTTCCTTTAAGAACTCATCACTTGCCTCCAATACAAGGCCAACAGGTTTTATCTCAGGCAGCTTGTCCTCGCTTATTTCTAGTTCCTTAAGTAAACTAAAAGGATACTTATCATTGACAGTATAATACTTACTTGCGTTCATGCTATCAATATGGAATTTTCCAGTCATTTTTTGTACAAAATAATCATTGCTTGACAAGAACTTGTATGTCTTTTCATAAACATCAGGGAGATTGTTTTTTATCCAGAGTATTCTAGGGATTGAATAATATGAGTTAGACTTAAATGGCAGTTCTTTAAAACTTTCCAATTCCTTTATCACAAGCGCTTCTTTATGCGCTCTTTTATCAGCAACCATAATAGCCTTCATCAAAGGATTGCCTTTAGTATCCACTGGAACAAGGCAGGCGGCAGAAGTAGTTACAGTAATAAATTCAATGCCATTCTCTTTTTGAAGAGCTTCTTTTATGCACTCTAATCCTTTTTCCCACCATCTAATTGGATCCTGTTCAACTTGGTCCTTGTTCAAGAAAGTTTGCACTCTTTGATAGGATGATGCTATAGCTTTACCTTCAGAATCAAAAATAATTGCCCTTATTCCTTTTAAACCAAGATTTAAAACTAGTCCTTTCATAATAGATTCCGTTTTATTTGTTATTTTCCTTATTCTTTATTTTTTCAATAAGACTAAAGTAATCTTCTTTAAAGTCTACTTCTTCCCAGATATGGCCGTTAATCTTTATAGCATTGAACTTCTTATTTGATTTTATTAAGTTTAAGATAGCTGTCTCAAAAAAACAATGTGCATTGTCTTCAATTAATTCTTCTGTAGATGATTTAACGTCAGAGAAACCATCAATCTTAGCTACCCCTATAAATTCTCCATCACTTTGTTCTAGTTTTTTTGATATATCTTTAATAATACCTTCTTCAACCTTAACTTTCATATCCTCTTCTCCGCAATTCTTGAACTCTACTGCAAGGTTGTTTCCAGAGGTTGCAAGCAGTTTATCCAATATATCTGGTTCAAAATAGGTATCTGCATGCATAAACACAAATGGCTCAGTTAAGAATTCTTTAGTAAACCAAAAAGAGCCTAACACGTTAGTAACTCTATAGAATGGGTTATACACCAAGGTAATATTTAAATCTTTATTTTTCTCTTTCAACTCTTCGAAAAAATGTTTTTTATAACCAACAACCATCACTATATCCTTAATACCAACACTTCTTAGCATATCTAACTGATGTTGAACAATAGGTTTTCCATTTATCTCTAAGAAAGACTTGGGTTTTCCTTTAGTTAAGTCAGCAATTCTATTCCCATATCCTGCTGCTAGTATTGTAGCTTTCATTTACCTGCACCTGTGTTTAGACAGAGAAATAATAAGCTTTTAAATGTGTTTCGGAAAAAAAAGAAAGAAAAAAATAGAATACCTATTCAATGATACTCTCCTTTAACAGGCCCATATTTCCAGATTATTGCCATTAAAAAAGCTGCTCCTAAAGCGCCTGCAATCCAGAAATTAAATGCATGATTCCAGCCAAAGTTATCTATTAAAAACCCTGTACCTACACCTGTCAAAGCTGCACCAATATAACCCCAACCATCAATAAATCCAGTTGCAGTTGCAGCTGCTTTTCTAGATGCAAAATCCATTGGCATTGAAGTTACTATCATCACATGAGGGCCATAAGTCATAAACCCAATTATAGCTAAAAAGATTAAGCTTAGCAGCCATGAACCTGCTGGAATCTGTGGAAATAACCAGCTGAATAAAGCCAAGAATAGCAGCATAACCATAGCCATTGGCGCTCTTCTTAGTTTAAAGACTCTATCACTCATCCATCCAGCGAATATAGCTCCTAGTGAACCAGCAAGAGGTATTATCATTGCTTTGTAAGCTGCCATTGAGATGGTTGCTTTTTGCACTTCAAACAAATATGTAGGTGCCCAACTTAGGAACCCATACCTTACAATATTTAAACAGAAAAGAGCAAACGCAGCTGCCCATATCCTTTTTCTCTTTAAGACCATCTTTAAGGTTGTAGCAAATCCAAGATGTTCATCTTTTCTGACTTCTGCTTTTTCTACACCTTTAGTCTCTTCTTCTATTGTGGGCAACCCAACTTCTTCAGGCGCATTCCTAGCTCTTATGAACCAATGTAGTCCGGAAATAATAAAGATTACTGCAGGTATCCAAAATACCCATCTCCATCCAAAACCACCAACAATAAAACCAGCTAAAGCCCATGAAACAGCAGAACCAATCTGATAAGAAGAACCCATAATTCCACCAACTCTTCCTCTTAGTTTAGGCGGGAACCAGTTTGCAACTGTTTTTACAGTAGGTGCCCAACCCATGGCCTGGAAAAATCCGTTTAATCCCCAAATCAAGATCATTGCAGATAATACACCACTTGTAAAGCCAAACACTATGTTTAATATTGCAGAGATCAATATTCCAACCGTAATCAATCTTCTTGCGCCAATCTTTTCTGCTAAAGCTCCGTTAATAAACTGGCCAATAGCATACATAGTGAACAATGCAGTTAAAACAGCACCCATTGCTGTCTTAGAAATCCCAAACTCCTGAGTAATCCCAGGAATAGCAATAGCCATATTAACCCTGCATAGATAAAAAGTTGCATAGGTTATCCAGGCTGTAAGTAGGATTCTTTTTCTCCAATACTTAAATCTTTGTTTAGTGTTCATTTTTCAACCCCTTTGATTTTATTTTTTATCGCAGTACTAGACTGCTCAGGATAATAAGGCGTCATTATGATTCTGCCTTTAAATTCCTTTTCTAGTTTCTTAAGATAATCATTGCCAATATGGCTTGCACTTTCCATATGAATATCAGGCTGAAGTGCCATCAAATTCTTAAACGGAGAATACTCATGCTGAGGTACAGCACAATCTACGCATGCAAGAGATTGAACCAGCCTTAATCTTTCTCTGAAACACAGAGTTGGCTTAGTTTTTTTTTCCATCACTGCTTCATCTGTAAGAACGCCCACAATTAGCTTATCACCTAGAGCCTTTCCATTCTCTAACTGTAATAAATGACCTTCATGTAGAATATCTCCACAAACATACGCATAGACTATAATCATATTATACCACCTCGGATACACACTCAAACTCCAGCTCCTTTATAAACCTTTCACCGAAAGCCTTAAATATGATGAAATAGGGCTTTTAGCCCTCTATTTTCCCAAGAATTCCTTTAATTTCCCTTTCAAATAGCCTCAAAAACTTTATCTCCCTATCTATCCTAAGATACCTCTTTACACCGAGATAAGTGAAAACATCTCTTATTACATAATCAATGATTTCATAGCTTATACTTGGCTTGCACAATTCACCTAGCCTTATAATCATAGCTTTGATCATAGCAGCTGAGTCCAATGGTTTTCCAAGCAGCTTTTCTCTAATAAGCCTTCTTTTGACTATCAAGGGAAAGTCATCTGGTTTCATCTTAGTGTTCCAAACAGAAGAGTCTTTAATCTTTAAGGCTAAATCCCTTACAAAACCTCTTTCACCTAAAGAAGCCCTTAATTTCAGGTAATCAACCTCATCCCAGAACCCCCATTGGCCTGAACAAACTGAAGTATGTGGGATAAAAGCATGTACAGGTATAAAGAAACAATCAAGGTACAAATGGCTCAATACACTAAGAACCTCATTAACTCCATCCTTAGACTCAAAACTCACACTATCGGATTTACTTGAAACAGAATTCAAAAATTTATCCTTATTCTCCTTCATAGCTTTATACTCAGGCAGGCTTTTTGTTAACTTCAACTTCTTACCTGCAAATACCTCTTTAGCGCAATTAACAATAGAAGGAATCTTCCCAATATTATGCGTATACAAATTCCTTTCTGTATCTTTCATAAAGACATCTATGGAAGGTAGTACAGAAAAAACACTAGTTTGTTCTTTACACTTGCACAAGTTTAAGATTTTCCTTGAAAACTGTAAATAATGGTTATTTGACACATTGATAACCCCCTTATTTTAATGTCTTGTTTTTTCCTTTGCTTTAAATGTGTTTCGGAAATAGTTGAATACAACAATAAACTATATAAACCACTATAATCTCGCTAATCCTGGGGGTTTATTTATGAAAGCATTTATACTTTGTGGAGGTAAAGGTACAAGGCTAAGACCTCTTACTGATGATATACCTAAACCGTTAGTTCATCTAAGAGATAAACCTCTGTTGGAGTATTTAATGGAGTATCTATTAAAGAAAGGTTTTAAGGATTTTGTGATTCTGATTGGTTACAAAGGTCAGATGGTTAAAGATTTTTTTGCTAAAAAAAGTTACCCTGTTAATGTGGAGTTTGTTGATTCAGGTGATGTTAATATTATCCAAAGGGTTCTTGATGCAAAAGATCATGTTACTAATAGCTTTATCTTACTTTATGGTGATACAATAGCTAATGTTGATATAGATAAACTAATTGAGTTCCACAAATCCCATGGTAAACTTATTACACTTACAACTTACCCTATGAAAAGCCCTTTTGGTTTAATCTTTTCAGATGACTCAGATTGTATTAACGCGTTTAAAGAAAAACCTATCTTAGATCATTGGATGAATATTGGCTTTGTAATTATGGGAAAACAAGCAATTAATCATATCTCAAAGGAAGATGGCTTTGTTTCTTTCCTTAAAAAAATGATATCTAAAAAAGAGGTATATGAGTTTAAGCATAAAGGAGCCCACATTACTGTAAACGATGAAAAAGAGAAAAAAGAAGCTGAGGCGTCTGTATTAGACTTTTACACATATCTATAGGAGGTAATCTAAATGAAAGGTAAAAACGTATTAGTAACAGGTGGAAGCGGTTTTATAGGCCACCACCTGATTAAAAGGCTACTTAGTGAGGGGGCAAATGTAACTTTAATGACTCGTTACGATAGTCTTGTTAATAATATAAGGCTTAAAGATATGTGGAACGATATTAATGTGATTGAAGCAGACTTAAGAAACATTGATTCTTTGAAACAGATTAGAAAACTAGCGCCTGAAACAATATTCCATCTTGCAGCTTTCAACCACGTTGGTACAAGCTTTACCCATGTGAGTGAAGTATTTGACGTTAATGCGAAAGGCACAGCAAACTTACTTGAGGTATATGATGGTTATGATTGTTTCATCTATACATCAACATCAGAGATATATGGACTACAGGACAGTGTGCCTTTTAGAGAGGACATGAATCCATACCCATTATCGCCTTATTCTGTAACAAAGTATGCAGGTGAACTTTTCAGCAGGATGAAGACCCAGATAGACAATCACCCTATTGTAGTTTTAAGGCCTTTTAATGTATTCGGGCCATACCAATCAACAAAAGCGGTTATTCCTGAGATTATACTTAAGTGCCTTAAAGGTGAAACAATCAAATCTACTGAAGGCAAACAAACAAGAGAATTTAATTTTGTTGAAGATATTAAAGACGGTTTTATAGTTGCAGCTAAAAATAAAGAAGCTACAGGTAACGTAATTAACCAAGGTAATGGCAGAGAGATTCCTATAAAAGAGCTT
>CAZJZJ010000014.1:9317-29812 GCA_964550525.1 uncultured Methanosarcinales archaeon | reverse complement strand
GCTACGCCTAATTTAGTATTACAAGCTTTGCAGAGTGGGCTTACGGGCTTTGACATAGTACATGCACTTATCTATGTAGTGATTATGATAATTGGTGCTGTTATATTCTCTATATTCTGGGTACAGACAGCTGGTATGGATGCACGCAGCCAAGCTAAACAAATCATGTCATCTGGATTACAAATACCTGGTTTCAGGAAAGATCAGCGTGTTTTAGAGCATCTGCTTAACAGGTATATCTGGCCATTGACAGTAATGGGGGCTATAACAGTCGGGTTTTTAGCGTCAGTAGCAGACTTGACAGGGGCTTTATCAAGAGGTACAGGTATTTTGCTTACAGTCATGATTGTTTACAAATTATACGAAGAAATAGCTAAACAACATATGATGGACATGCATCCTATGATGAGGAAATTTATGGAATAAATCTTCCTTAGAAAAATTGTGAAGCAATTTTTTGTGAGGAAGTTCATGGAATAAAAAAAGGGGGAGATGAAAAATGTTTGAAAACCTACTTAACCCAATATTTGCACCTTTACTTGATATGCCTATCTTGTGGGCTGTGGCTATAATTTCATTTATTGTTTCTTTGATTATTACTCTTATCTATAAGTTTGCTACAGATCAAGTGAAGATGAAGGAACTAAAAACAAGACTTAAAGACCATCAGAAAGAGATGAAAGAACACAGGAACAATCCACAAAAGGTTATGGAAATTAACAAACAAGCTATGCAGGTTAATATGGAATACATGAAACATTCTATGAGATCTACTCTTTTTACAATATTGCCTATACTTATTATCTTCGGTTGGCTTAATGCACACCTTGCATATGAGCCTCTTATTCCTGATCAGGAGTTTTCTACAAAACTAATCTTTAAGAACGGGATTACAGGAGAAGCTGTACTAAATGCCCCTGAGGGCATTACTTTGATTAACAATAATACTCAGGACATTGTTAATAATGAAGCAATTTGGCAGCTTAAGGGAAAGCAAGGGGAGTATTTACTTGAATACGAATATGGCAGTAAAAAGTATTCAAAAGATATTGTTGTAACAAATGAAAGGGAATACAAGCAGCCGTTCCAAAAGGTAAATGATGGTACTCTTAAAACTATAGAAGTTGACAATAAAAAGGTTAAGGTACTTAACTTATTTGGTTGGAGACTTGGCTGGTTAGGTACTTACATCATCTTCTCAATCATCTTCAGTATGGTATTAAGAAAGATGTTTAAATTACACTAAATCTATTTTTTTAATTTTTTAGAATTATTTCTTATTTAATCTTCTTTTAGTTTAGGATACTTAAAAGTTCTGTTCTCATAGTTCCTAAACTTAAAATTAGCTTTATCTTCAGATAGCTCATATTGAGGTGATAAAGGTATTTTTCCACCGCCACCTGTAAGATCGAGTATTAGTTTTGGCACTGCGAGGCCAGAGATGTGGCCTATCATGTTTTCCATGATGTTCTTAGCATCACAAAGCTTTACTCTGAAATGGGCTGAACCTTTTATTATATCTGCGATATAGATGTAATAAGGCCTTACTCTTATTGTAAGGAGCTTTCGCATAAGCTCTGTCATAACCTTGGTATCATCATTAATTCCATTAAGTACAATGGAATGGTTCCCTATTGGTATTCCAGCTTCTGCAAGCATCTCACAAGCAGTTTTTACTTGATCTGTAATCTCACGTGGATGTTCAAAGTGTGTATTAACATAAACCGGATGATATTTCTTCAATACATTACAAAGTTCAGGAGTTATTCTTTGTGGAAGTGTACAAGGCACCCTTGTACCTATTCTAATTATTTCTACGTGTTGGATTTTTCTTAATTCCTTTAAAATAAACTCAATATTAGAATCTGATAACAGCAATGGGTCACCGCCTGAAAGTAGAACATCTCTTATCTCTTTGTGTTTACTTATATAATTAATTCCTCGCATTATCTGTTCTCTTGTAATCCTTTTGAAAGGATGACCCACTCTTCTTTTTCTAGTACAAAACCTGCAATACATTGCACATTGATTAGAAACAAGGAACAGAACTCTATCAGGGTACCTATGTGTAATCCCTGGCACTGGGCTGTATTTTTCTTCTAGAAGAGGATCTTCATAACCTTCTTGGTTGGTTATTTCTTTTTCATCAGGCATACATTGTTTCCAGATTGGATCATTTACATCTTCAATAAGGCTTAAGTAATAAGGATTGATCCTCATAGGATATCTTTCAATAACTTTTTTTAATTTTTCTTTATCTATCTTATATTTACATGCTTTAGCTAGAGTTTCTACATCAGTTATACTTGCAGATAACAGTTTTTTCCATGTAGGAACTCTTTTTACACGTTGTTTAGAAATCTTTTCGGGGTTTAATTGAGTTTTTTTCCCTGTTAGCTCATGTTCACGCATTATTTTTGCCCTCTTTTTGCATTAATTAGTTTTATGGCAGAACTCATTTAAATACTTTTTGTTTTGTAAGAATTTTATTTTTATTTTTGTTTTATTTTTTTGAAAAAAACAAAATCCTCGACGAGAAAAAACGTGTCATATCTTTTTTTGAAAAACGCAAAATTGTTGTATTTTCTTATTTTTTTGTAAAAAAACAACAAAAATTGTTAAAATTCATTGATTTCTAAAGATTTTTCATGAAAAAATACCGGAAAAACTACAAAAGACTCAGAAAAAACCATTTAATTCCTCTTTGTAGATGCTAGTAAGCTCTTTTTTTATTTTTTTTGGGATGGTTTCTATGTTTTGTAAAGAAAAAAACTTTTTATGAAGTTCGTCCTCCCTTTCAACTGCTTCTTTTAGCAGTTTTCTTTTGAATCTTTTCATAAGTTCTCCTTTTGTACCTTTTCTATATGCTAAGTAAAAGGCAAGCAGCATCTCATCTCTTGCTTCTTTAGTTTTTTTATGGTTATCTAAAGCACTGCCTCTAAAGAAAGGATAACAGACATCATAGCTTTCATTGGTTAAACATTCTGTAAACCCAAACTGTTTAACGCTTAGCCCAAATGCTTTTAACATAATATAAGTCATAACACATTTTGGGCAGCATTGGCAAAGTGTCTTTGGCCCTTGATATTCATCTAAAGAACATGACATCTGGTATTTTGCAATGTTCTTGTATCTTGAATGCAGGATCTTCATAATCGCGATGTTGTATAATGGGGAAATTAGGCTTGCAACCTTAACCTGTGAATTAGTTAAGCAACTTACAATCTTATTTTGGTTTAGGATGTTTTCATGTGATTGATCATATGAAGCATAACATCTAAATCCTTCTTCATTAATAAAATAATCATTCATGTTCTGTTGATTTCCAAACAAGACGTATCTTGCATTACTGCTGTAAGCTATTGGCATAAGCATAAGCAGGTAGCCGTTCATTGCGTTGGAAGACCAAATGCTTATACCTCTTCTGTTTCTATTTGGATTATTTAGTATTTTGTCACAATCATCTGTAATATAATTAATGTCTGTATTAAACTCCTTGGAAAACCTTTTTGAGGCTATAAGTTTATGTTTTTCTTCTCTGTCAAAACTGTCTCTTACAAAAAATAAATCTTGATCCAATCCAAGTTCTTGTGCAACTGCAAAACTAAGTAAGCTGTCTTTACCAAACGATATGGATAGTACTGCTTTGTTTTCTTCTGATTTAGGATAATCTATGTGTTTGTTTATTTTTTTGCTTTTTGTTGTTTTTGCTTTAAACAGGCATTTAGTCTGGCTAAAGTTTTTTATTAGTTTTGAAGTTGGAACTTTATCAATATCTGTTATACGTGGTGAATCTTTTATAAAGACATTATCAAATATCTCTTTAAAACTGGGTTTATGTGTGTTATAACTTAGATCATTAACATTTGGAAGAAAGCCTAATGACCGTGTTTTAACATAAACTAAGTTATCTCTAATCGATTCCTTTAATTGTGGTGGACATTTGTTCCAAGCCTTAGAATGAAATTTAACACCAAACCCATCTCTGTCCAATCCAATAGAAATTCCTCTTTTTGATAGATTACTAGTTATTTGCATTCGTCTAGTTTTGTTTTTTGGATTCTTTCTTTTGCGCTTTCAACAATATTTACAATTAGATCTCCATAATCCCATCCTTTGGCTTTAGCCATTCTAGCCAGACCAGCATCAGTTGATATATCTGGGTTTGGGTTTACTTCAAGTACATAAGGCTTGCCTTCTTTGTCCACTCTAAAGTCTACTCTTGCATAATCTCGGCACCCCATAACCTTAAATGCTTTGAGTGCAGCTTTTTTTAGTTCTTTCTCAAGTTCTGGATCAAGTTCTGCAGGGCATTTTGGTTCTGTAAGTTTGTAATCATCTGATTCCTCTTTCCATTTGGCATCATAAGAACAGATCTTAGGTACTCCTGGAGGGAGCTTAAAATCTATCTCTGTAATTGGCATTACCACAGGATTTTTATGACCAATAATCCCTACATAAATCTCTCTGCCATCAATGAATTCTTCAACCAATGCAGGTTGTTTATAGTTCTCTATTACCCTTTTTACCTGTTGTTTTAGCTCTTCTTCATTGTTAACTACAGATTCGTTCCTTATACCAATACTAGCATCTTCAGAAGAAGGTTTGACAAAGAAAGGGAAACTTAATCCTTGTTTTAACTTATCATCTGGACTACCGAACACTTGGAACTTAGGTGTCCTGACATTGTGGTACTCTAGTATCTTTTTTGTTCTTGCTTTATTTAGGCAAGTACCAAGGCTAAGATAATTAGCTCCAGTATAAGGTATGTTAAAGATATCTAATACTGCTGGTATGTGTGGTTCAAGTGTAGCTTTATTCCTAAACCCATCATCACACAGGTTGAATAAGAGATCGCAATCATTGTTCTTTAAACTTTCAAAATTCTGAGAGTTTATCCTTACAGTGCCTGTACTGTATCCTGCTTTCTCTATTGCTTCTTTTATTAGATTATAATGCGAGATATCATCTCTACCGTCACTATCAAGAGGATAACTTTCACTATGTTCTACAGTATCATCCCGGTATAACAGCCCTACTTTCATTTAATCACCCATATCATTTCTTATTTGATTAATCTTTTCTTTAAGTTTATTATATCTTTCATCTTCTAATTCAGTATTATGCCTTTCAAGAGCAAACATCAGCAATGCATTGATCATTTCTTCATAACTTAACCCTGCAATTCTTGCAGATAGCGGAAACCTTGAATTCTCTTTTGGGTCAGGCATGATTCCAACAGGAGTATTAACCTCAATTATGTTTGGAATCCTGTTCTTATCTAGCCTAATATCCATTCTGCACCAATCATAGATGTTTAAGGCACTATATGCATCTTTAACAACCTTTATTATTTGTTCTCTTAGTTTTGGGTCAATCTCAGCAGGACATTTAAATGAATCAACTTCGTTTTCTGGAGAATCATAGATCCATTTTACTTCATAAGAATCAAATTTCTTTAAATTGTCTGGGACATCTTTGAAATCAATCTCAACTATAGGCAAAACAATTGGTTCTGGGCTGTTGCCTAAAACAGGTACTGTAAACTCTTTTCCTTCAAGAAACTCTTCAACAATAACTGGTTGATTGAACTTGTCGATTAGCTGGTCTATTCTTTCATAAAGTTGATTCTCGTTTTCAATAAGGCAATCATCCATTATGCCTTTGCTTGAACCTTCTGCATTTGGTTTAACTATAAGCGGGAAATTAAGTTTTTTTGTAAGTTTTTGCCCTTTTCTTCTAATTAATTCAAAAGGTGCTGTTGGTATGTTGTTGTATGCTAAGATCTCTTTGGTCCTTGCTTTATCTAGTACAATCGCAGAAGTGAGCACATCGCTTCCAAGGTAAGGTATCCCTAGCATCTCAAGTTTTGCAGGGATGTGTGATTCTCTACTGTTACCTCTGATACCTTCTGAGATATTGAAAGCGAAATCAATCCAGCTGCTGTCTTTTAGTTCTTTTAATTTAATATAAGCACTCTCATCTGCATCAATAACCTTTACTTCATGCCCATAATCTTCAAGTGCAGCTTTTACAGCTTCCATTACTTCAGGTGGATCGAAGTCTGCATACTTCAATGATTCTTCGTTTTTAAGTGAAGGTCCAATCTTTTTTTCGTTATACAAGAATGCTATTCGCATCTAAACCCCTCGATAAGATAAATAAGTATGTTGTATAAAAAAGTTTTGTTAAGTTACGACTTAATACCGTAATCTTTATAAACCCCTCATAATTCCCAAACCGGGTGAGTAAACATGCCTAGAGGAAAACATAAATCAAGAACATTAAGAAAGGTATTCAGGAAAACACCTGGCGGTAGAGTAGTTAAGCATTATCGTAAAAGAAAGGTTAAAGCAGCTAAATGCTCTCTTTGTAGTGTTGTACTTAAAGGTGTTACTCGAAAAATACCCTCTAAAATGGCAAAACTTTCTAAAACAAAAAAGAAAGTTAGTAGACCTTTTGGCGGTAATTTATGTTCAAGATGTGCTAGAGCCAAGATAAAGTCTTTAGCACGCTTTTAAACAAAGTACATAAACAAGAAGATAAACAGAATTAGTCTCTTTTCATGGCAGATGAAACCAATATGGCGACATGTTGGCGGATTAAATGTAAACGAGGCCAAGAAAAAGAACTATTTCTGGATAAACTGATAATTTTAATGGAAACTGCTTTGAAAAAGCACTACTCGGCTACGCCTCGTCTGGCCTGCCATTATTGACTAGGTCAATAATGACAATAATGGCACAGACGCACTTTTTCAAAACAGTTTTAATGGAGGATGATTTAAATGATGGAAATCGGAAGAGTATGTGTAAAGATTGCAGGCAGAGATGCAGCACTGAAATGCGTTATTGTTGATCAAGTAGATGAAAACCATGTGATGATTGATGGGGAAACAAGAAGAAGGAAATGTAATCTTATACATCTAGAACCAATGGACAAAAAGCTTGATATCGAAAAAGGAGCTTCTCACTCAGATGTTGTTGTAGCATTTAAGAAACTAGATATTGAGATCAAAGAAAAGAAGCCAAAAAAGGCAGCAGAAAGACCTAGAAAGCAGCGTAAGAAGAAAGTAAAAGAAGAAGCAAAACCTGTTAAAGAAAAGAAGAAAGTTGAAAAAAAGAAAGCAAAAGAAGATACTAAGAAAAAAGCAGTAGAAACACCTAAAACAGAAATAAAAAAAGAAGAAAAGAAATAAATTTAACTAAACGTCTACAACACCATCGTTGGTAATGTTAAAGGTGGCTTCTCCATCAGGTAGATTAGGGCTGTCTACAAGTTTAGCTACCCTTGTACCTTTTTTACCTTTTCTTAAGTAAATTCTAAAAGTACTGTTGTGGCCCACTATATGGCCACCTATAGCTTCTGTAGGGTCACCAAAGAATTGGTCTGGCTTAGCCATTACCTGGTTTGTTACATAAACACAAAGATTATGTACATCAGCTAACCTACTTAAGATATGCATGTGTTTGTTAAGTTTCTGTTGTCTTTCAGCTAAAGTGCCTCTGCCAATGAATTCTGCCCTGAAATGTGCTGTTAATGAGTCAACAATTACAAGTTTGATGTTATAGCCTTGCTTCTTAATCAAATCTCCAACTTTCTCTGCTAATAACATTTGATGGTCAGAGTTGTAGGCTCTTGCTACAAGCACGTTTTTTAGTGCTTGTTCTGGATCAATACCAGCTGCTTCTGCAATCTGTTTTATCCTTTCTGGCCTGAATGTGTTTTCTGTGTCAATGTAAACAGCTTTAGCTCCAGCACCGCCCTGTTCTTTTGATAACTGTATGTTTACTGCAAGCTGGTGCGCAATTTGGGTTTTTGATGAGCCATAACAACCATAGGTTTCTGTTATAGCACCTGTTTCAAAGCCTCCACCTAGAAGTTCATTGAATGTTTTACTCCCAACACTAATTTTCATCACGTTACTTCTTTTTTTCATGAGATCTTCACCTGTTTCAAAACCCATCTTAAGGTTAGCTCTTGCAGCTGCTATAATCTTTTTAGCAGTAGCGCCGTTCATGCCAGTGCATTCTATTAATTGTGCAGGTGTGGTTACTGCAATAGCCATTAAATCACTAAATCCAACAGACATTAATTTATCTGCGGTTGCAGCTCCTACTCCAGGTAAATCAGTGATTGAAAATTCTTCTTCTGATACTACTTTTTCTTTTTTGGGTTCTTCTTTTACTTCTTCTAACTTTTTTTCTTTCTTTGTCAATATGATCACCTCTAATAAATATCTTCTTCAATAATTTCAGGCTCTTTGTCAGCACCAGGCTCAACACTCTTTAACATTAGGTGCTCGTAAGCCTTGTTCAAAACAACAACAGCTTTAGGCAGATCATTTAGCCTAAGAGAGTTGGTAGATTTCCATTCACCACTCTGTTTATCTTTGTACACTCTCTCGAAAGAAACAGTGCGGTACTCTATAGCTTCACCGGTTTTCTTAGAACCAGTGTTCTTCCAAATTGTAGCGCGGACAGCTCCAGCGCTGAACTTTTTTTCCGGCAGATTGCCGTTTGTCTTAGATGTCATTTACAACACCTCCTTGCTTTTCGCGTTTTGTTTCACCCTCTGCCCATTTCTGGACAGCGGTGGAGATAGACAAGTTTTCACCTGTCAACATATAGAAAGTAGACTATATATAAATACCTTACGCCTGTATGTCCAGTGGGTAGTGGAACGCTTAATAGAGGCTGTACTATGAAAAAATAGCGGTTTAAGGCCACTGGACACCCTAAAAATAGGCTAGAATAGGGCTTATCCAAATGGATTTCCTACAATATGGCTTTTTGGGTCTTCTTCTTCTTCTTCTTCTTGTCCTTCTTCTGTTTTGTTTTCTGTGGTTTCTTCGCTTTCTGGAGTTTGTTCTGGAGGTGTTTCTTCTGTTTTATTATCTTCTATCTCTTCTTCTGTTTTGTTTTCTGGTTGAACTTCTAGAGGGGGTTTCTCTTCTTCTATTTCTTCTTCACCCAAGAATTCATTATACTTATCTTTAACGCCTGTTACGTATTTGTCAAACTCCTGCATTGGCTGGAAACCGTATACCAAGAGAAGTATGATTATTGCACCACCTAAGATAGCAGGCATAAAGGGATATTGTTTTCTTCTTAATAATTTAACATAGAACAACCTTAAGATAATTCTATCGAATATCAAGACAGCAATTATAAAATAAGCAATATTAAGGTAGCTGTTGAGAAGGAAAACAAATGGCAACATGGCAATTACATCTCCAGTTGCAATCTTAAACCGGAATATATTGAAATGCAAGAACACGTAGATGCATACTGCAATAATCAGTCTGATGTAAAGTGTAGGGTCATCTTTTAGATATCTATATCCAGCGAAAACAATTGCTAAAAACGCCCAGATATAAATGAATGACCTTGAAGCTTTCATCCTGATAAGGTCATCTAAAGTAGCTACAATATACGTTCCTAGGATAAATATCCCTGCAATTAAGATTGTGTTGGCTGAGAACATTTTTTACAAAACCATTTCTTGAATATTAGTAATTTACGCTTTAAAGTACCGCAATCTTTACATACATACTCTTTATTTTTTTCACAGACATGAATGTGTTTTTCACAGAAAGTTTTACCGCATTCTGTACATAGGTATATTTGATTAGGTTCAGTTAGATGTTTTCTGCATTTAGAGCAAGTATTAAGATTATCTACCTTGTTCCAGAATATCTTAAATTTTAATGTATCTGTGTTTTCTCTTGCTTTTACTTCTAATTCCAGATCTGTTTCTGGTGTCCATAATATTGTCTTATTTATGTCTAGGTCTTTATCAGTTGGATCAAATTCAATCTCTTTAATGTTTTGTTCAACATTATTCTTAAATTGTTCTTGTTTTTGGTCAAGCTCACTGCCCATTGATGATTGGTTTTGTTTAAGTGTTTTCTTGAGTATGTTAAGCTCATTGCTCTTTTCTTTAATTTTAAGTTTAGTCCTGTCAATCTGTCCTTTCCTGGATTGGATTGAACGGTTAAGTGCAACT
Organism: uncultured Methanosarcinales archaeon; assembly: GCA_964550525.1. GTDB lineage: Archaea > Nanobdellota > Nanobdellia > Woesearchaeales > JANQNQ01 > CAZJZJ01. The sequence continues at coordinate 19,804 of CAZJZJ010000014.1, read as the reverse complement.
TTGCTCTTTGCAGTCTTTTTTTGTTTTTTAAAACCTTTAATCTCTTTTTTTAGCAGTTTAATCTCATTGTTAAGATGAGTAATCTCTGTCTCAAGCTTTTGTAGCTTTTTCTTTGCTTCTTTGATATCTATACCATATTTTTTATCTAAATGTGATTTGCCTTTATCCAGATCAACCTTGAAATGATCAGAAAGCTGGTCAATTATCTCATCTTTATCTTTTGAATATGATTTACTTATTTTATTGATGTAGTATTTGCCTTCACAATCCTGCTTGACTTTTTCTTTTAATTCTTTTACTACTTCTTCTGGTTTGATATTCATAGCTTGTTTGTTTTTAACTGGGTTTTTCTCAATATTAGCTCCTCTAAGCTCTTCATTAAAATTCATTTCATCTGATTCAAGATTTGTATAAGTTGTATACTCTTTTTCAAAACCAAATCCTTCATTAGTAGCCTTAACTTTACACATCAGCCATGGATGAGAAATTGTTTCTTCTTTTTTTACACTTAGTTTTATATCATCATGGAATTGGATGGTCTTGATAATTTTTTCTTTGTCAATCAATGGAACAACTTTACCTTCTTTCATAGAGATAATCTTTTTTTCAGAGGTTACTACTTGTTTTTTCTTGCTGCCCATTAACATACCTATCTCTTGTTCTGTAAGAGGGCCGCGATGAAAACTCATCAGCCACCTACATTTAACCTTATCTATTGTATTCTTAAGTGCATTGTTGTAGATAAATTCACTTGTTTCCAGCCCTGCAATAAGGCTTTGCAACTCTTTTTTTGGCATGTCTATACCTACGCTGACTTTTTCTATATCCAAGCCTGTCCTTAGGCTGCCAATAAACCTTGTTCCAACATTGCTCAGAATTTTATAATCAATATCTCCGGGGTTTTGTGTTGCAAACAAACAACCAAGGCCAAAAGCTCTGCCTTGCCTTACAAGTACATCCAGTGCAATCTTTGAAGGTGGATTAGAAGTTGAAGGTAGGTAGCCTTTAATCTCATCAAAATAAAATAAGTACCTTAACTTCTCAGTACCGCTTTTCTTGATCAGCCATTTATACATCTCTTGCAAGAATCGTTCTACAAAGAATTGTTTTTCTTTATCCTGGTCAATCCATCTTAAATCAATCACACTTACACTGCTGCCTGAAAATAGTTTATCGAAATCTATCTGTTCTCCTTTAAACCAATAATTAAGGCTAGGCATGCTTAGCAGTAAGTTAAGGTTGCTTGCAAGCTGTGCTCTGTCTTTCTTTGAGATAAACTTATCTAGATCAAGTGCACCAATCTTTTCAAAAGGAGGTTCTTCAACAAATTTAATTAAATCATCAAGTTCAAGGTCTGCACCTTGTTCCCAGGTGTGTAGGATAATCTGTGTCAAATAAGAATGCTCTTTTTTGCTTTTTGCACTATAACCTACCAGCCTTAATAAACTTAAAGCCAGTGGCTCGATAAGTTCAGTTACAATTGCATGGTTCTCTTTATATATCTTATTAAAGCCCTTAGGTGGACTTAGTTTTGGTGCAATTGATATTGCGTTGCCTGCAGTACTCTTTGGTGTATAAATTGTCAAGTTAATCTTGTTTTTGTAGCCAGCAATACTTTTCTCTTCAATCCCCCATTTATTTGTTTCTTTTTCATACAAATCTTTAATCTCTTCTGCATATTTCTCTGGATTAGTGCCTTTTGTCTTAGCTTCTGTATCAGAATAAGGCCTAAAATCGAATTTCTCTGAAACTATACCTAAAGTGCTTATATCGCCTTTAGGGTCAATTGCAATAACAGGGATATTATTCAGTGTACACTCTTCTATAATACTCTTGCAAAGCACTGTTTTGCCAGAACCAGTAGCACCTACAACTACAGCATGTTTAGTAAGAACATTAGGGTCAAGCTCTAGCTGTTTGTCTTTTTTTTCAAGATATTTGCCTATTTTGAACATATAACACCTCTTAATGCTGTAGAAGTAGCTAGGTTTCTTTATAAAGTTTACTTAATACAATAAAATAAAGAAAAAAGAAGTCAATCAAAACTCAAGCGGAGAGATGATGTCTTTCTGGAACTTCTCTTTTGCTGTATTCAGTCTTTCCCTTTGTTTAGTTATATTATCTGTAAACACTACTGGGATATCGTGCTCTTTTTCATAGAATTTCTCTACTCTATCCAATCTTTCCAGGAGTTTTGTAATCCTGATTGAAAACTGTTCTATATACTGCTCTTCTGTGTAGTCTTTATCAAAGATCTGCTTGAATAAGGCTTTAAGGTCTTCGTGTTTCGGGATAAAACCAACAGGGGTTTCAATTGCTTCATACTCGCTATTCACCCTTCCTTCCATCCACATTAGCCAGACTTTCTTGTCTAAGATATCATTCAGGTATTTACCTTCTTTTTTTAGGAAATAGTTTACACCATAAATCTTAGGTGGGGTTTTTAGCTTGTTTCCGAACTCAACATAATTCTTGATGTATGTTCCAAGAGGTACAACTACAAAGTCTAGATTAGCCATAGGACTCATCTTTCTTTGACCTTCTTGGCCTATTGTAGCTGAAGTTGTCTCTGATTCTAATGAAGCACCAATAAAAACACCATGTGCCCAGTTAAATGATTCTAATACAGGTGGTGAGGTATCTGAATCACGGCCACCATAGATCATACCATGGATAGGTACTCCGTTAGGATCATTTAGTTTAGGGTCAGCATTTGCTAATTCTTTTATTCTAATTGTATATCGTGCATTCTTATGTGCAGCTGGAATCTCTTTATCTTCTGAATCTTTGTTGCCTTTTTTCCAGTCTCCTGAGAAATTTTTACCTTCTGTTGGCAATTCTTTACCCATGCCTAACCAGTACGGTGTACCATCTACTACCAGGATATTAGACACAATCAATTCTCTGGGTGTAGTAAGTGCTTTGTAGATCAATGGATCGTCTTCTTGGTTTACATCTTTAATAATACCAAAGATGCCCTGCTCTACATTAACCCCGTATGCCATTCCATCTTCTGCTGATTTAATATAAGCAATATCATCTCCTACAATTGTTTGGCCTGGGACCATTGCTGTAGAAGTTTTACCGCATGCACTTGGGAAAGCGCCTGTGAAATAAGTTACTCTATCTTTGCCAGGTGGGTGCAGGCCCATGATTAATTTATGTTCAGCTAGCCAATCCTCTTTATGAGCACAGTGGATAGCTAGTCTGAAAGCAAGCTTTTTCATTCCTAGGCTATTACCAGCGTACTGGTTGTTGACTGTAAGCACCCTATCTTCTTCTAAGTCAATATAAATCCGTCTTTTATCAAGGTTCTTACTGTTATTTTTTTCATTTAATTCACCTGCAGAATGCACAAAATGGTAGAATTTATCTGAACCTTTTAAACGTTTGAATTCCTCGTAACCTTTCCTGTATAAAATCATCTCGCTATGTGCAACATAAGCTGAATCTGTTAATTGTAATGCAAGTTTTGAGAATTTTGAATTTGTTGGTCCTAGACAGCAGAACATAACCAGCATTTCTTTGCCTTTCATAATGCTGTTCATAAATCCAAACACTTCATTTAATCCTTCATCTCTATCTACTGTTTTGATGTGTTCACTTATTTTCTTGGCTTTAGGCAGCAGAACCCTTGTATTCTTTTTGTCTCTTGCTTGATCGTTATTTGTTGCACTAGTAAAACCGTCAAAGTGTACTGTATGGCCTTCTCTAGCTAGTTTTTGCTCTTCACCATTCTTTATAGCTAGTTCCTTTACATAATTAGTATCTTTTTCAGAATCAGTGATTACAGTGACTTTACTTGGCTTACATAAGTCGATATAATGCTGCACTATGCCTATAACATGTTCGTTGTTTAAGGCTTTTAGTTTAGCTAGGTTTTTTTCATCTAATAGCATTGTGAATCCCCTCAGGGTGCAGGTATTAGGGTGCATTTATATTGTTTGTGTTTAATTGTAGTGTAAAATAATTAAATTTATAAATCCCAGCTGATTTTGGTTGTTTGTTATTAATCTAAACGGGGGTTGGAAAAATGTTATCTGAATTTGCTAAGAATATTACACCGAGTATAACTTTGGCTATAACTGCTAAAGCTAACCAGCTTAAGAAGGAAGGTGTAGATGTGGTTGGTTTTGGTGCTGGTCAGCCTGATTTTGATACACCGCAGAACATCAAGGATGCTGCTAAAAAAGCCATTGATGATGGCTTCACAAAGTATACACCTGCAAGCGGTATTCCTGAGCTAAAAAAGGCTGTTTGCGACAAATTTAAACGAGATAATAATCTTGAGTATTCTCCTAACCAGATAGTTATTGGTAACGGCGGTAAACACATTCTAATAAATGTATTCAGGGCAATGATTAATGAGGGTGACGAGGTTATCATCCCTGTACCTTATTGGGTAAGTTATCCTGAACAGGTTAAGTTATGCGGTGGTGTGCCAGTTTTTTGCCCTACTCGTGACCTAAAACTTAAAGCCCAGGATGTAGAAGGGATAATCACTGATAAAACTAAGATGATTATAATCAACAGCCCGTCTAATCCAACTGGAGCTGTTTTCGAGAAAGAAGAGCTTGAAAAGATTGCAAAACTATGCGTTGAGAAGAACATCTACATTATCAGTGATGATGTATATGAATTCTTTCTTTATGATGGGGAAACTTTTACTAGCATGGCTAACCTTGGAGAGGATGTGAAAAGGATTACTTTCATTGTAAACGCAGTTTCCAAATCATATGCAATGACTGGTTGGAGAATTGGTTATTGCGCTGGGCCTGCTGATGCAATTAAAGCTATGGGCAGTATCCAGAGCCATCAGACAAGCAATCCATGCTCTATAGCTCAGAAAGCTGCACTTGAAGCAATTACAGGGCCACAGGATAGTATTAAAGTGATGTGGGAAGAGTTTGATAAACGAAGAAAGTACATGGTTGAAAGGCTTAACAAGATGAAAGGGGTGAAGTGCGCTGTACCTAAAGGTGCTTTCTACGCATTCCCTGACATCAGCGGTACAGGGCTTAAATCTATGGAATTCTGCGATAAATTGCTTACAGAGAAGAATGTTGCAGCTGTGCCTGGCATTGGTTTTGGCGCAGATAATTTCATGAGATTAAGTTATGCTACTTCCATGGAAAACATCAAGAAAGGCTTAGACAGAATGGAAGAGTTTTGTAACGGGCTTTAGATAATTTTTATTTTTTTTCTTTGTTGTATCAACAACAACAACCTTGTGGCCTTTTTCTTTTGCTTCATTTAAGCAGATGTCAAATATCTCGCAATCTAGATTCTCTCTTATCTTTTGTTTATTGTAACTGCGTTTTTTTAGCCGCTTATTCAGGACTTTAAGATCGCATTTGGTTACAATGCACAGGTCTACATGTTTTTTAGGCAGGTAATGGGAAAGATGGGAATCAATAATCAGGGTTTGGTTTTTTGAAGATTTGATTATCTTAATCAGCTCTTTATTTAGCTTTTTTGTATCTACAATGTAACACCTTTTTTTTCTATCATAGTCAGAATGAAACTTTTTCTTTTTAATCAAACTATTTACATCTAAATAATCATACTTATGCTGTTTTGCCAACTTCTTTGAAAGGGTTGTTTTACCTGTCCCTACTGAACCTGTTACAATTACTATCATTTTAACTTAGAAAAGAAAGTATTGTTAGCTTATAAATATTACTTCTTGGTTTTCTTAGCAACTGCTTTTTCTTTTTTCTCTTTATTCTTCTTTCTTTTCTTGTGAACAAAACTAATTAAATAGTTCTTTCTGAAATCCTTCTGTACAATAAGAATTATTCCATACATTATTATTGAATAGGCTATTAGATAACTGGCATCTGGAAGCAATACTTTTAAATGGGTATTAAATATTACTATTCTCTGTAATATGGTTTGCCCTAGTACAAATGGATTAAACCTGGCTATATTCATTACATATTCTGGCATACTTTCTATAGGTAAGATCATGTTTGAAATCAGTAGTAGGATACTTGAGACAGAGATTGCTCCTAGCATGCCTGTTTCTTCAGATGTAAAGATATAGCCTATAAGCATACCTATAAATGAAAATAATGTTGAAACCAAGAACAGAATCAGTAGTAGGTTATGTAATACATATATTATTTGTGATCCAAAGAAGAAGGTTGATATAAGTATAATAAATATTATCTGGGTTAATACAATAATTATGTTAGTAAGGTAGGTTGCTAATACAAATGTAGCATCTTTTGTAGGAGCAATGATGTTTCTAAAATAAGCTGGGGAATGTTTTTCCATCATTACTAGGGTTGTACCAAGCAGGATGCTAGTGAACATCACAACCAGGATGATTAAGCCTGGGAAAAGATAGTTCAGGTGTGTTTTTTCAGCTGTTACAGGTTTGATTGTAGTAGTAATTGGGTTAACAATATTCTCAGCTTTGGTTACTTGTATACTGCTGATGCCTTCACTGATCTTGCCGAAACTCTGTTGCAACTCGTTAAGTTTGTTTAAACTAGAACCTAGTTTTTCTTTTGAAGTACCAAGCTTAGGGTGCATATCATCTTTAAAGGTCTTTGAGGTACTTAACCTGGATTCTAGGTTGTTTAATGAATCTCTTAGTGTGCTTAAAAGTGAGGTTATTTCACCCCATTCTGCATCTGTATTATTTGATGCTTGGTTTAGTTTTGTCTCAATATTGGTTAATATTGTGCCAATGTTATTCACATCAGTAACCAGGCTACTATCGGAATCATTGCTTGCACTTAATGTAGCACCTGCACTCTCAACATATTTTTTACCAAGCGCAACCTTCTCTAGAACATAGGTCTTAACTTCATTAAATCTTGTATTAGATGATTTAACCTTTGTATCAAAATCACTGAAACCAAACCCTATTGCACTGAAATCTAGATTGCCAAGTCTTTCATGGGTTTCAGATACAATATTTGTAATTTCTTCATTTTCTTTCTTAAGTTCAGCTAAAGTAGGGTTTTTATTGAATATCTCTGCTTTTGTTTCCTCAATCCTTTTTAGAAGAGAATTAGTCATATCTGCACTAAGTTCAGATGATCTTGCTTGAAGTTTAGATGAAAGTGTATCCATAACCATCCACACAAGATTCATTTTTGAGTAATCTATGTGGAACACAATCTCATTCTTGGCATCATTACTACTTAGATCAATTTTACCTGTAAACATAATACATGTATGCACTGCGCCTTCTTTTATTTTTAGTATACACTGTTCTTCTGAGGTGGTTTTAATGACCTTAAACTCGTTTTCATTTAATTTATCAACAAAAGAATTAATCATATCATCGTATTCAGGGGAATAAACACCAATATTAAGAGAATAGGTGTTTGAATTATCAAACGCTATACCTACCAAGAAAATGATTAACAGTGGCCCCAGTATCATAATCAAGGCAGAGGACTTAGATCTAGTAAGCAGTTTAAAATTCTTTTTAATAATCTTAAACATACTGTTCATTAAATCTCCACCTCTTTTTTTAAATTATTGATATTATATCTACTTGTTCCTTGTTAACTCTTCGAAAACCTCGCTTAAACTTGGTTTGTTAAGGTCTACATCTAGTAAGTATTCTTTGTTCTTTTTTAATGAATGTAGGATTTTAATTAGTGTTTCTTCAGCGTTCTGGCTGTATACTACAAGGCTATTATCTTTTTTTAACATCCTGCTTATCTTAAGGTTTTTTTGCTTTTTTAGCTGTTTCATCATCTTATCGTATTTCCCAGGTGATGTTTCAAGTATAATCTCATGGCTTTTAGTATATTGGTCTTTTAATTCATTAGGTGTACCTTGTGCAACAACTTTCCCTTTGTGTAGTACAGCTATTCTATGGCATACCCCTTCTAGTTCTTTAAGGAAGTGTGAAGCAACCACTACAGTTGTACCTTTTTCATTAATCCTTTTTACTATGCTCCAAGTCTGTTTTCTTAAAACTGGATCAAGGTTAGCAGTAGGTTCGTCTAAAATGAGTACATACGGTCTATGGATCAAAGCGCAAGCCATCCCTAGACGTTGTTTCATGCCACCAGAAAGATTTTGTGCTAACTTTGACCTTACATCATAAATCTCAGTTAATTTAAGTAGATGTTCACTGTTTCTTTCAACTATGTCCTTAGGCAAGAAATATAATGAACCAAAATGGTCTAGATTCTCTTCAGCTGTTAGTCTTGGATAATAAGAAGGTAATTGAGGTGCAAAACCAAAAGCTCTTCTAACATCACGTAAGTTCTCAAATACAGAAGAAAACCTCTCACCTGTACCTTGTACATAACCTTCATTATAAAAGATATCTCCTTCTTCAGGCTGGTAGAATCCTATTAATGTATTAAGAAGCGTGGTTTTACCACTACCTGACATACCTATAATCCCAAAGATCTCACCTGTACGTATATCTAAGCTGACATTATCAAGAATAGTGCGGTCTTTAAATTCTTTTTTCACACCATTAAACCTTATTATAATAGGCTTTTCCATAGTTAAGATACTACCCCAACGATATATTTAAATTTTACTCTTATTAATCTTGAATTTACTCTTATTAATCTCTTTAAGCGCTTCTTTCCATGTAAGGAGCTTGTTTTTTGCTCCGTAGTACTGGATAACAGATTCAGCGTTAGTTAACCCTAATTCTAGTGCAAATTCTATATTGTTTCTCTTAACAATCCCTGCTAAAAATGATGAAGTAAAAGCATCTCCAGCTCCAGTAGCCTCAACCACTTTTATTTTATGTGGGATAAGGGAATATAGGTGTTTACCGTCACTTGCATGTACCCCATGTTTACCTTCAGTAATTACAACCATGTTTGGCCCTAATTTGTGTAGTTTCTTAATCATTTCCTTTGTCTTATCTACCCCTACAAGTAAACCTGCTTCTTCATCATTTAGTACAAGCAGTTCTGTTCTTTTTATTATGTTCTTTGAGTAATGTGCACCTTTTCTAGCTAAATAAGAGCTTGGGTTAAAAGCAACCTTGATTTTATTTTTTTCAGCAAACTGAGCTAGTTTTTCTTGTGTTTTGAATGATTGTTGCATCATTGTTGTAAAGTAAAACCATTTTGTTTTAAGTTTCCTTAGATTAATCTTTTTGTAGTCAAGAAAATTATTAGCTCCTTTGTAAGCGAGTATGGTTCTTTCGTGTTCTATACTATCTAGGATAACAGAGAAACCTGAAAAACCTTTACTTCTTGTACCTATAAACTTGATTTTCTCTTTTTTTAGTTCTTTTAGTATTAATTCTGCATTAGAATCACTACCAAGGTTACCTAAGTAGCCTGTTTTTAATCCTAGCCTTGAAAAAGCTACAGCAACATTGGTACCTCCTCCGCCTGTTAAGAAATCTAGATCTTTTATAAGCAGTTTTGAGCCAACTGGATAAGCTATAAAATCTAAACTTTTTTTTCTTTTACCAATATGATCTATAATCTTTATTAACTCAGACCTTGTGTTTACAAAGGTATCTATGGCAGCAGAACCTACAGCTATTACATCGTACATAATTTTCACCCTTTTTATGCATATATTAGCGATATGTATTTAAATACTTATCGGATGATGGCCTTCTAAGAAATATTATCTAGTATACTATGTGCATTTAATGCATTTAGGTGTTTAATGATATTTTTCCACTCTTTGCCTGCTTTAGCCATGAATGTTGTTCTTATGTATTCTTTTTCTTGGTTGCTTACTCTGGCAAACTTATCTGCTAAAATAAGGCCGTAAGGGTAGCCTGGGAAGGATACATCTTTTGAGTTATCTTTAAGTGCAGTTAGTATTTTTTCTATATTACACTCTTGTTCTTTGTAAACTTCAAACCTGAAAACATAATCTGAATTAATATTTAATCTAACAAAATACATGTCTGCTTTATGGGCAGCATAGTTTATTTCAACAACAGGATGATAATACCACATTCCTTCTGGAGAAATAGATGATATGGCTGAGCTAAGGTTGTTCCCTTTCTCAGTGAACAAGGTTGAGGTTTTTGCAAGGGCTGTAACCTTAGCTTGTTTTTTTGTAGCTGTATCATAAAGTTCTTGCAAAACTTTTATCTCTCCTGTTACACCTGCTTGTAAAGTGCCATCTAATACAATAATATCGTCTTTGTCTAACCTTCTTGAGATATTGGAGGCTAGCTTGATCTCAGCAAACCTTCTTATTATGTTGCCTAGCTTAGATATACTGCCTCTGTAAACACCTTGTTTTATAGTTGGATCTAATGAATCTATAGAAAATTCTTTTAGTAGTGTATCTCCTTTTACTTGGAAAAACATTGTTCTGAATACAATATCCTTATCTTTCTCAGTGTATGCTAATAGGTAGAATTCGTTTTTCACTGAATCAATCTTTTTATTGCCTTGGAAAACAACCCCAAACACTCTAATATACTGAAGCGAGAAATGTGGTGCAGCCAATATCTCGGTATTCCCTCCATCTATGAAAGCTATCCTGGCTTTGAACTCTGTCTCCGGGATTTC
>CAZJZJ010000014.1:0-9307 GCA_964550525.1 uncultured Methanosarcinales archaeon | reverse complement strand
CATGGAAATTGTCTTTTTTTATAGGGAAAGCCCTATATGTACTGTCACTGAAAAAAGGCTTGTCATCCTTGATAAGTGTGGTTTTTTCTTTTATTCTTCCGATTACCTCATTGATTATATTGTCCTGCATAATAGGTGGGAATGTGGTGGGATTTATATGGTTTACTGAGTCAATCTGGATAAAAAAGTTAAATTTATATAGGCTAAACCAATTATCAACGATATAGTCAAAAAAGAGGGTTAATATGGCTGAAGATTATTATGCACTTGAAGCAGATGAAGTTCTAAAATTATTGGAAAGCTCTAAAGATGGGTTAAGTAAATCTGAAGCTAAAAAAAGGTTAAAGGAATATGGTTATAATGAGCTTGAAAAAGGTAAAAGAACTACTTGGTTCACTATTTTTATTAATCAGTTTAAGAATGCACTCTTGATATTGCTTATCTTTGCTGGGGTCTTATCTTTGTTTCTTGGAGAAAAGATTGAATCAACTGCTATATTTGCAATTGTTATTATAAACTCCATATTGGGTTTTATCCAGGAGTACAGGGCTGAGAAAGCTATGGAAGCTTTGCAGAAGATATCTGCGCCTACAGCAAGGGTTATAAGGGGTGGGGAACATGTTAAAATACCTGCAAGAGAGATTGTACCTGGAGATATACTTCTACTTGAAGCAGGAGACATTGTAGCTGCTGATTCTAGGCTTATAGAACTCTCTAGCTTGCAGATTGACGAAGCCTCTTTGACAGGTGAATCTGTGCCGTCAAAAAAACTTACTGCAGCATTTAAATTAGGCACATCTGTAGCAGACCAAGAGAATGTGGCTTTTATGGGTACTGTTGTAACATACGGGAAAGGGAAAAGTGTTGTTACGAGTACTGGCATGAAAACTGAATTTGGAAAGATTGCTACCTCTTTACAAACAACAAAGGATGTTCAAACTCCATTACAGAAAAAATTTGCACAGCTAGCAAAACAAATAGGTCTGATAGCAGTTGCTCTGATCATAATTGTACTGATTTCAGGGACATTACAAGGTACACTGTCGTTTGGTAAGATGATTCTATTTGCATTAGTGCTTGCAGTTGCAACTATCCCAAGTGCGCTTCCAGTGATTGTTACTGTAAGCTTATCAATGGGTACAAAACGACTTGCTAAAAAAAATATGTTGATAAAAAAATTACCTGCTGCAGAAAGCCTTGGTTCTGTTACTGTGATATGTTCAGATAAAACAGGCACAATCACAAAAAATCAGATGACTGTAACTAAAATGTTCTATGACAATCAAACCATAGATGTTACAGGTGCAGGGTACGAGCCTAAAGGCACTTTTTTTGAGGATGGTAAAAAACTTGATCCAAAACATTTCCCGCTTATGACAAGGATTGGTTACCTTAATAATAATTCTAAATTGGTTAAGAAAGGTAAGAAGTATGATGTTGTTGGTGATCCAACTGAAGGTTGTTTAATTGTGCTTAGCAGAAAAGCCGGATTATCTGAAAAAAAACTAAAAAAGGATTTTACTTTTATTGAAGAGCTGCCTTTTGATTCTGATAGAAAAAGGATGAGTGTGATCTATAAGAACAAGAAGAACAAAAAAATAGAGGCTTATGTCAAGGGTGCTCCTGATCTTTTACTAAAAGTGTGTAATAGAATACTTATTAATGGCAAGGTTAAGAAACTTACTCCAAAAGTCAGAAAAAGGATTCTAGCTAAAAACAATTCTTTTGCAGAGCAAGCTTTAAGGGTTCTTGGATTTGCTTACAGGGATATCCCTAAATCCAAGAAATATTCAATTAAAGATGTTGAGAAGAACCTTGTCTTTGTAGGTCTTGTAGGGATGATTGATCCGCCAAGGCAGGAGGTTAAAGAATCTATCAAACATTGTGAAGAAGCTGGGATTAAGGTAATTGTAATTACAGGTGATCATGCAATAACAGCTAGAGCTGTAGCTCAACAAGTTGGTTTATTCAAAAAAGGTGATCTGGTGATTACTGGTGAAGAAATTGAAAAGATGAGTGATAAACAGCTTGAAAACAAGATAGATAAAGTAAGTATTATTGCAAGGGCACTTCCTATACAGAAGTCAAGGATTGTAGATGCTTTAAAGAAAAAAGGCCATATAGTAGCTATGACTGGTGATGGGGTTAATGATGCTCCTGCACTTAAAAAAGCTGATATTGGTATTGCAATGGGTATTACTGGCACAGATGTAGCTAAGGAGGTTTCTAAAGCTGTTTTAGTTGATGATAATTTTGCGTCAATAGTTAATGCCATTGGTGAAGGTAGAAATATCTATGATAAGATGATCAAGTCTGCGAAATATCTTTTATCCTGTAATACCGGTGAGATATCTTCTGTTTTAATAGCTATACTTTTAAATTTCCCTCTACCATTACTTCCACTACAGATCTTGTTGATTAATATGCTTACAGATACCTCTCCTGCTCTAGGTTTAGGGTTTGAATCTGCTGAAGAGGGGATTATGAAACGTTCTCCAAGGGAGCCTAAAGCAAAACCAATAACCAAAGACATATTCATTTCAATTATTGGTTTTGGATTGATAATGGGTCTAGGAACATTATTTATGTTTATGCAATATAGGGATATTAATTTAAGCAGAGCACAAACAGTAGCGTTCACTACCTTAGTTATGTTCCAGATGTTTGCTGTTATGAGCAGTAGGTCATTATTACCTTCTTTAAAAAAACTAAATCCTTTTACAAATATGTGGTTATTAGGAGCAGTTTGTCTATCGTTAGCTATACAAGCAGCAGTGATTTATTTTAGTCCTTTACAAACGATTTTTGGGACTGTTCCCTTATTGATGCAAGATTGGCTTAAAATTATAGGGATATCTAGCTTAGGCTTTATATTGATGGAGATAAGCAAGTTTATAGTTAAGTTTAGGATGCCTGTTTCAAATAAAGGTTAAAAAATAAAAAATTAAGAAATAGAAAAAACCACTATCTCTTTTTTCTTCTTCTTTTCTTTGTTTTTGTCTTTCTTTTCTTAGCAGGTTTTTTCCTTGGTTTCTTTTTCATAGCTTTTGCTCTTTTAAACAACTCTTTCTTGAGTGCAGCTACTTCTGATCTCAAGTACCTTAGTTCTCCCATAGATACCTTACCTGCTTTCTTAGCTAATCTTTTTGCTTCAACTTTAACAAACTTCTTAGTGCTACTACTTAATCTCTCAAAATCTTTGGCTAGGCCTTTAGCAAGCTTTTTAGCGTCATTCTTTTTAATTACACCTTTATCTACAAGAGAGCCTGCAAAAGCTTCTGCTTTTTTCTTAGTTAAACTTGCTGCACTAATACCTAGTATCAGCGCCTTTTTTATTTTGTTTATCATACTAATCACCTCTTATCTTTGGGAAAATTAACCTATATAATAGCACTAATCCAAAAGTACATGCCATAATTATACCTACCAATGAAAGGACTGGGTAATCCAGGATAAACGGGCCTACATTTGCCTGCATAACCAAAGCTGCACCTACAATAAACGCTGCAGTAACCAGGGCAAGAGAAAGATTACCGCTGGATCTTTCTATTTGTTTTTCAAAAGATTCAAGCTCTTTATGCTCAATCTCAATATCTATCTTACCTTCTTTTATTTTATTTAGTGCATCTGCTGCTTGTTTAGGTAATTGTGATAAGAAATCTGCATAGGTTATAGCATCTTTAGCCATTCTCTTAGCGTTGAAAGTCCTTTTCAACACCAATTTCTTTAGTAAAGGTTTAGATGATTTAACAAGATTGAAATCTGGCTCATATTCCATAGCTACACCTTCTAAAGTAGCTACCATCTTACCGAATAAAACAAAATCACGTTGCATCTTGATATTATAATCAAGAGCTAGATTGAGAACCTGTTCTAGTAATAGGCTTATTCTAAGTTCTTTAAAGCTTGTATGCTGAATTGGCTCGATTAATCTTTGAATATCTGCTTTAAAAGCTTCAACATCTACAGTTTTGTTGTCAACTACTCCCAAACTTAATAAAGTCTTAACAAGACCTTCAACATCATCATTGATAAAAGAAAAGAATGTGCTATGCATCTTCTTTTTCATGTTTTCATCAAAATAACCTACAATCCCGAAATCTACAAATGCTAGTTTGTTTTTTCCGACAATAAAAAGATTACCTGGGTGAGGGTCTGCATGGAAAAAACCATGGACAAATGCTTGCATAAGTATTGCTTCGAACCCTGTATTGAGTATCTTCTTGATATTAATCTTTTTTCTTTTTATTTCTTTTATATCATGCAACTCAATGCCATTTATGAACTGCATAGTTAGGATCTTATTAGTAGTATAATCCCAATAGATAGTTGGTATAATGATGTTTTTTTTGTTTTTGAAGTTCTTTCTGAATATCTCAGCATTAGCAGCCTCTTTCCTGTAATCCAATTCATTTAATGTCCATTTTTCAAACTCTTTAACAATAGCCACTAAATGGTATTTTCTTAATTTAGGGTGGTGTTTTTCAAGTTTTTTTGCAATATGGTACATTATGTTAATATCAATATTGATATTCTTCTTGATGTTAGGCCTTTGCACTTTTACTGCGACCTTTTTACCGTTTTTTAAGATAGCCTTATGTACTTGCCCAATAGAAGCAGATGCAATAGGTTTTCTATCAAAGGATTTGAAGATCTTATTTATTGGTTGTTTTAATTCAAATTTAATTATCTCTTTAACCTCTTTGAATGTGAAAGGAGGTACACTATCCTGCATCTTCTCTAACTCTTTTAAATATGCAAGCGGGATTATGTCAGGCCTCACGCTTAACATCTGGCCTAATTTAATAAATGTTGGTCCAAGCCTTTCAAGAGCGAGCCTAAGCCTTACAGGGTTGGTTGTGGCATGTTTTTTTCTTAGTTTTGCCTTAAACCTTTTTGTTAAAGGTACAAACCGGTATAATTTTGCTTTAGTTAGAAGATAACCCATACCTTCTTCAATAACAACTGCAAGAATCTCTCTAAAACGGTTAATATCTTGTATATCTTTAATTATGTTAAATAGGGTCATGTACGTGCCTCTTTTTTGTATTTATAGTTATAGTCATTTATATAGTTTTGGTAGTATTTTGCACATTTTTCAACTGCATTGAAAAAGCCCTACTCGGCTACGCCTCGCCTCGCCTGCCATTATTGCCTCGTTGCACTCAGCAACAATGACAACAATGGCACAGACGGTCTTTTTCAACGCAGTTTGCACATTTTTCAAAACATTTTTATAATATTGTCCACCTAAGGCTAAGAATTAACATGGCTTATGAACTAATAATCGCTGAGAAACCTAAGGCTAGCCAAAAGATTGCTCAGGCTCTTGCCGACGGTAAACCCATTAAGAAATCTGAGAACGGAGTGCCTTACTACGAGATTACGCATGGGAAAACTGATGTTGTTGTAGCATGTGCTGTAGGCCATCTTTACACTGTTGGTGAGAAAAAGAAGAAAAAAGGCTGGACATTCCCTGTTTTTGAGGTTGAATGGAAGGAATCTGCTAGTGCAAGGAAGGATGCAGCTTATTCTAGGAAATACCTGAATGTTATCAAGAAACTTGCAAAGAAAGCTAAATCCTTTACAGTTGCATGCGACTATGATATTGAAGGTGAGGTTATTGGGTTAAATTGTGTACGTTATGCTTGTAACAAGAAGGATGCAGCAAGGATGAAATTCTCTACTTTAACAAAGCCTGATATTATTGAATCCTATGAACATAAATCAAAACATCTTGACTGGGGCCAGGCTAATGCAGGTGAAGCAAGGCATATCATGGATTGGTTTAATGGTATTAATTACAGTAGAGCACTTACAGCAGCTATCAAATCTACAGGAGCTTTTAAAATCATGTCAATGGGTAGAGTACAAGGGCCTGCACTTAAGTTAATTGTAGATAAGGAAAGAGAGATTAAGGCTTTTAAGCCTGTACCTTTCTGGCAAATTGAGTTATTAGGTGAGGTTGATAAAAAGAGTATCTTAGCTTGGCATGAGAAAGATAAGTTTTGGGATAAAAAAGAAGCCAGTAAGGTGTTTAATAAAGTCAAAGGAGAAAAAAAGGCACTTGTCCAAGATGTTTCAACAAAGGAATTTCAACAATTTGCACCTCATCCTTTTGACCTAACTTCTTTACAGATAGAATCTCACCGTTGTTTTGGTATTGCACCAAAAATTACTTTAGAGATTGCACAAGAACTTTATACTTCAGGTTATATTTCATATCCAAGAACCTCTTCTCAAGTGTTACCTGTTGAGATTAAATATACTAAGATCATTAAAAGGATGCAGAAACAGAAGAATTACACTAAACTTGGTGAGCTGTTGTTGAAAAAAAAGGATCTTATACCAAATAACGGTAAAAAAACTGATCCTGCTCATCCTGCTATATATCCTACAGGTATTGCACCAAAGGCTTTAAAGCAGTATGAGAAGAAGATATACGACCTTATTGTAAAACGATTCTTTGCAACATTCGGTGAACCTGCTATACGTGAAACCATGAAGATTGATATTAATTGTAAAGAAGAGATATTCATTGCTAAAGGCACACGTACAGTAAAGAAAGGTTGGCATATACTTTATGAGCCTTATGTTAATCTAAAAGAAGAAGAATTACCTAAAGTAGAGAAAGACCAGCAGATTAAGGTTAAAAAGATTATACTTCATGATAAGGAAACATTGCCTCCAAAACGATATACAGATGCTTCTATAATAAAGGAATTAGAGAAACGTAACCTTGGGACTAAAGCTACACGTGCTTCTATTATTGATACTTTATTTAACAGGAATTATGTTGAAGGCAAGCCAATTGAAGCAACAGAGTTAGGGATTGCTACTATAGGGACATTTGAGAAATATTGTCCTAAGCTGCTTGATGAAGGTCTAACTAAACACTTTGAAGAGGCAATGGAAGGGATACGTGAAGGTAAGGTTAAACAAAAGGCTGTACTTAAGGAGGTTAAAGAAGCCATATCAAAAATACTTGTTGATCTGAAGAAACACGAGAAAAAGATTGGTAAAGACTTAGCTGAAGCTAATCGTAAAGCGCAGGATAAACAAAACTATATAGGTAAATGCCCTAATTGCGGTGGAAAATTACAGATGCGTAGAGGAAAGTTTGGTAGATTCATAGCTTGTGCAAAGTATCCTAAATGTAAAACCACTTTTAATCTTCCTAATACTGGGTTTGTTAAGCCACGTGAGGAGTTATGTAAGGAATGTAAGTTTCCAACTGTGCTTATGATACGTAAAGGCAAGAAGCCGCAAATAGTTTGTATTAACCCAAAGTGCCCTACAAAAAAGGTTAGGGACAAGGCAGCTAAGAAAGAGATTAAACAGCTTGAATCTGGTAAGATAGAAAAGCCATGCCCAAAATGTAAAGAAGGTAAGCTTGTTGTTAGGAAGAGTGTTTATGGTGTATTCTTAGGTTGTTCTCGGTTCCCAAAATGTAGGCATACAGAGAAGTTAGATAGTACAGAGTCAAACGGTTCTAAATCTAGTTGATTCTTTTTATTTTATGGATGTTTATGTTTTGTGTGAATAGATTTTTGTCTATGAATGTGTCTAAAATTGTAATGATTGTGCATGCAGGGATAATGCCATCTATTAATCCGATTGGACCAAGCCCAGGTATAATCAATTCTCCAAGCGAGAAATAGGCTAATCTCTTGTTTTTCAGGATTATTAGTAAGACTAAGAAACACACTATGTCCCAAGCTGTATTGAGTATTGGGATTGGGCTTAAGAAGAAATCAATGCCGTCTAATACGATTGCTGTACCTATCTTTAGTTTTGTAAGTATTGTTTTTACTTTTTCAAAGAATCTGTTGGGTTTTTTGTTTCCTTTTTCATCCACTACTTCAACCTTTACCTTTTTTGTTTCCATCTTACTTTAGTCTGAATCCTTTGATTTTGTCTTTGAACCATTCATCCTTTATTGCTGCTTTGATGAACTTGTTTATGTCTCTGAATTCTCTTTTTACTTTTGCGTATATTCTGTTGCCTTTTATGTAATTGTTTTTGTACTTATGTTTAAATCTCTTGAAATTCTCTTTAGAATGCTTTGGTGGGCCTATACGTTCTTCGTATTCTGGCAATAGCTTGTTCTCTGATATAAACCAGAACTTTGCTTTTTGTTTTTCATCCCAGGTCCAACCTGAGTTGATTAAGGTGAAACCTTTTCTTTCTATATTCTTTTTTAGGTATTCAAAAGAACGCATTAGTTTAGCTCCAACTATATCTCTTTTACCTGTTTTTGGTATTGGTGTGATTATAGTCAGCTTATTCTTGCCTGCTTTCTTTTTTAACAGCTCTTGTGTTATTTCCTGTTTTTCAAAGAACCCAGTGTTTGGCGTTTTTAAGAATAGTTTTGCTGTTTTTATTAGTTGGTTGTATTTCTCTTGACTTAATGCTGCAGCTGCATTCCTATCCTTCTGTACAGGGTCTATGATTATTAATGGAGATTGTTTTTTTGATTTGTTTAGTTCAAACAATAGTTGATTCTTGTTTTTGTAATAATGTTCAGGGTCAATAATCTCTTTATCCTTCCATCTTGATACTGCTCTAAGTAGTTTGATGAATGATTTGTAGTGGATTGTAAGCACTTCAGCTACATAACCTGAAAACCCTTGTATGTAGGATTCAGCTCCATAGCACTTATTGGCTTTTAGGAATGCCTTTGTCAGCCTGATTTCATCTTTAATCTTTTTACCTTTCTTATTAACCCAGTCCGCATGCAATGGGCTTACATCTGTGATATTTAGAGCTTGCTCTGCTTTTTTTATGCCTAAAATTGGAACTATCTCAAAAGTGAAATCCTTATCTTGGATCTGGAAATAATCTCTACTTCCATGCAGTCTGTCAAATTTGATTTGATTCTTTTTCAGATGTTTTTCCAGTATGTTGCTTAACTGCTCATTCCTGTCCTTGTATTTATTGTAATCAAACTTAACAAACAAATCTGCATCAAACGTGCCTTTAAGCCAAGTGTCTTTAGCGCCTGAACCCCCCAATATGATTTCTGCATGTTTAAGTCCTTTATTTATTTCTTTGATAAAAGAGTTGATTCTAGCTAAAACCTGTTGTTTTTCCTGTTCTGAAGGTTTTACCTTGTTTAAGACTTGTTTAAGTACTTCCATACAGGTCTTTTTAATCAGAAGTATTATAAAAAACTATGGTTTTTTCACATATATGTTATTTCCCAAAGATTTATATACTATAATATCACAAAATACTTTAAAGAGAGGTGTACAATGGACGCATTAATCTATCTTACGTATCTAGCGATAGTTATTCTAATTGGTCT
>CAZJZJ010000013.1:0-29949 GCA_964550525.1 uncultured Methanosarcinales archaeon | reverse complement strand
TTTGGCATGTTTAAAATGCTACGCATTTGAAACATAATGGCACAGACGCACTTTTTCAGTGCTATTGGTTTGGCTGTGCATGACCCAAAGCCAAGATTGTGTTGTATAACAAGTTACTTACCATCTCTAATGTTTTAGGGTTTAGGTTTTCTGCTTTGTCAGTCGGTTGGTGGTAATGCTGTAATTTTGGGCTTTGACTGAACATCTTTTCCCATACCTCTCTTTGTTGTTTGTAGGGTAAGCCTTTTGTTTTTTGAAGAAATCTTTGATAAGCTGCAAAGTCTTCTTTGAAAACAGTTGTTATAGTAAATGCATCCTCTCCCATTAGTGATCTAAATGATTGATGATCTGCACCATTACCAATCACTATGCTTACAGGTTGATATGCTATACCTAACTTATCAGCTTCATCTTGTAAAAAATGCGTAAAAGGGCCACCACCGTGATAGATTCGCCATAATGCAAGCATCTCTCCTAAACCAACCATCTCCATATTATAAAGTGCCGCAAGGTTTTTTATCCCTATCTGTTTTACATAAGCGTGAGAGCCTGTCATTGCATCCTCTTCCTGATCAAAGAAGAAATATCTTACCCCTATATTTTTTAATTTTACATCTTTTAATCTTGATATCAAGTCCAAAGTTACAGCTACTGCAGATGCGTTATCATCTGCACCTGGTGATTTGTCTACAGCATCATAATGGCAACTGATACCTATCTCAATATTTCTTTTTGAAGGAACAATAAGGTTAATGCCTCGCATAACTTCATCCCTTTTTGGGTGTTCAATAACATATCTATGCTCGAAATGATCTGTTTCTTTTAATAGATAGTTCTTAATAACACATCTTCTTATTTCCCTTGTGTTGCCTTCCAGCTCCTTTACTATCTCTATCATGTGCTTCATGTTCTTAAAATGGGAGTTAGGGTCTGTTTTTAAATCTTGTTACGTCTGATAATAACCTTTATATACTGATTTATGTTATTATAGTAAAACGAGGTGTATATTATGAAAGCTATTAAGATTCTTTGTTTGGTTGTTGTTTTGTTATTTATTACAGCGTGTGGGCCTAAAGAAGTTCCTGAGCCAGAGCCAATTGTTGTGCCTGAACCAGAGCCAGTAGTTGTTGAACCAGAACCAGAGCCTGTTGTTGAACTTGAGCCTGAAGAGCCTAAGCCACAGTATGATGAAGCTGTTAAAAAGCTGTTAGCTAAGAAAAAAGATATCAGAAGTTACAGTTATGGGTTTGATTCTAAGAAAAAGGCACTAGGAGGTAAGTTTGAAGATCTTGCAGGGTATAGTGTGTTTATTAAAGGGAATAAAGTGAAGAAAGTGTATGGAAACCTTATCAATGTAAGGGCTGAAGTACAATATAATATTGTTTATCTTGATTTGGATAAGGAAACCGCAGTAGGTGTATGTGATGATATTGATGCAGTTTGTAGAGGGCTTCTTCAAAAAGCAATTAGGCTTGATTATGAAGAACAGAAATTACCTATAACACCTTTAGAAATTCTTGATAATCTTGGCTACGATGCACATAAAGTTGGCCAGGAAAGGATTGATAACCGTAACACAATGATTGTAGAGTACACTAATGCAGATGGTGATACAGAGAAGGTTTCAATTGATGATTATTATATCATGCCTTTGAAAAGGGATGTTTATAAGAATGGTGAAGTGGTAGAATCTAATTACTTTAATGATATGGCTTTGAATAGTGTGAAAGATGAAGATGTGACTATGCTTAGCCATTTTGAGATTATAGATTGATTTTTTTTAAGGACCTTTCCTTAGCATAGTTCTAGGGAAAGGGATTGCATCTTTTATGTTGTCTAGTTTGCATATCCAAGAGATTAATCTTTCTACACCTACTCCGTAACCAGAATGAGGTACTGAACCGTATCTTCTTAGATCTAAATACCATTCGTAGTTATTTGGATCTTCTCCTTCTTTTTCAAGAGCTTGCTTAAGCGCTTTGATATCTGTATCTCTTTCACTACCACCTACAATCTCACCATAACCTTCAGGAGCGATCATATCAAAACAAAGCGCAACTGGCCTTGGTGCATCATCTTTTTCTTCACCAGGCCTTAGTTTCTTTTCCATTTTATAGAAAGCCATGACTTCTTTAGGATATTCTATAACAACAACTGGTGTATCATAGTCTTCCATTAGTTTATCTTCTTCAATAGTCCTTAAATCTTTACCCCATTCTACTTCCATGAATTTTTCTTTTAATTTCTTAATAGCTTGTGTGTAAGTAATTGTTGGGAAAGGTTTTTCTAAGCAGACTTCTAATCTTTTTGTATCTACACCTAGAATCTTAAGTTCTTCTTGGTTTCTCTTAAGTACTCTTGAGATTATGAACTTGATTTCTTCTTTTGCTAATTCAGTTACATCTTTTAGATGCATCCATGCAGCTTCCATCTCTGCCATCCAGAATTCTGTTAAATGCCTGCTTGTCTTGGATTTCTCTGCTCTGAAAGTTGGAGAAACATCATAAACTCTTTCTAAGGCAAAGATTGCAGCTTCTGCATACAACTGCCATGATTGAGACAAATAAGTTTTCTCTTTGAAATATTTTACTTCAAACAAAGTAGAGCCACCTTCACACTGGCTTGGCTGCAACACAGGAGGGCTGAATTCAAAGAAGTTTTTGTTCCTGAAGAACTTATGAATTGAACTAATCACAGTACTTCTAATCTTAAGTATAGCAACCATCCTCCTTGACCTTATCCAAAGATGGCGTTTGTCTAATAAGAATTCTGTACTCTGGTCTTTTGTGATTGGAAAAGGTTCAGCTAAGTTGACTATTTTGAAATCATCTACATTAATCTCATAGCCAGATGGTGCTCTTGTATCTTCTTTGATTTCCCCATGGATTTCTATTGACGTTTCAACTAAGATCTTGTCTACTTCTTCCCATCTTTCTTCAAGCTTGCTTTTTTCAAATATACACTGGATAATATTAGAAGAATCTCTTATTGTGATAAAACCAAGTTTCTTTGATTTCCTCTCCCTATAAACCCAGCCTCTTATAGATACTTTGCCTGAGCCTTGTTCCATAGCTTTTTTGATAGATTTGAATTCAATCATGTGGTTTGTGGAGAAACTAACACTATATAAATATTATGGAAACCCTTAAATATCATTCCAAATTCTCTTTCCCTATGTACAAACTAGAAAACACATCCAGTAAAGCAAGGCTTGGTTCGCTAAAAACATCTCACAAGGTGAAAGCTCCTTTTTTCATGCCTGTTGCTACTAAAGCTGCTGTAAGGCATATTACAATGCCTGAGTTAAAGCAGATTGGATCTCAAGCAATTATTTGTAATTCTCTTTTGCTTTCTTTGAAACCAGGTGTGGAGTTTATTTCTAAAATGGGCGGCTTGAATAAGTTCATGGATCATTTTGGAATTACGTTCACTGATTCAGGTGGTTTTCAGGTGATTAGAAGGTTTTGTTTGAATATAGATGAGAAAGGGATTCATTTTAAATCTCCTTATGATGGCAGAAAGCATTTCTTAGATGCAAATAAGGCAATGCATAACCAGATTATGATAGATTCTGATGTAGCAATGTGCTTGGATCATATGCCATTGGCTGGAATGAAGAAATCTGAAGTTTTGTATTCTATGAACAGAACCTATGATTGGGCTAAGATATGTAAAGAAGAGCATGATAAATTAAAGAAAAAACATAAATCTAAACAGCTATTGTTTGGCATTGCGCAAGGAGGTGTTTTTGACGACTTGCGTGAACGTTCTATAAAACAAATAACTTCACTTAATTTTGACGGCTATGCTTTAGGAGGTATGGCAATTGGTGAACCACAGAAAGAAGTGCATAGGATTATGAAGTTTGTAGATATGCTGCCTTCTGACAAAATACGTTATTGCATGGGTCTTGGACATCCTATCAACATTCTAGAAGCTGTTGCGCATGGTTTTGATTGTTTTGATTCTGTTTATCCAACCCAGACAGCAAGACACAATCATATGCTAACTTTCAAAGGAATAGTCAAGTTAAACCAAAAACAACACAAAGAAGACAGCAAGCCTATTGACAAAGATTGCGATTGTTTTGTTTGTAAGAATTATTCCAGGGCTTATTTGCGTTACATAACTAACGTGGATGAACCAATCTCTTACCAACTCAAATCCTACCATAACCTATGGTTCATGCAGCGTTTCATGGAAGAAATACAGCTTTCTATCAAAGAAAACAGGTTTGAGAAGTTTAGGAAGGAGTTTGTGAAAGGGTTTAAAAGATAAGATTTATATTGTACAAGTTCTATTTTAGTTTTATGGGTGTATTTGATAGCATAATAGAAAGAGCAAAACAGAATGTTTCTTATAGGGGTAGGTTTTTCTTTACTAAACGGATTGAATCAAAAATTTATGATAATATTGTAAAAGCTCTTGAACCATTCTCACATATTAGCAAGCAGATATTGGGTAAAGAATTAGATTTTGTAGTAATCCCTGTTAAAGAGGATCCACGTAGGATAATTTCATCTAAGCCGATATTACAGTTTTTAAAAGACAAAACAGGATCTTTTACGCGTCCATATGAGATGATGCATCGTGTTGTTAATGGTTATGCTGCTTATTACAATGGAGTGATTTTGATTCTAGATGATACAAGTATAAGTACAATCCAGCATGAAATCTTTCATTTTATCCGTGATAAACTTTTAAATGAGAAAACTAAACAACATATTGAAAAATTGTTTAAAGATGCACATGAGATAAAGGGATTTGTACATAAAGAACAGAAGAAGAATTTAAAGGAGTATTTTGCTTACTCAGGACAATATTACCTAAACCATGGTTATTTTTTTGGTGCTTTCTTAAATAATCATAAGAAATTAGGCAACAAAGATCCTATGATGTATCATCTAATAGAAGATATCTTAGCAGATAAAAGTGATCTATTTGTTTGATTTCCTCACAAAATCCAATTTAACATGCAGTTCTTTCAATTGCTTGTCGTCTACAAAGTTAGGAGCGTTGTCCATTAAAGACATTGCTGCTTTGTTCTTTGGGAAAGCGATGACTTCTCTTATGGATTCATTTCCTGTCATTAAAGCGATTATCCTGTCTACACCAAAAGCAATGCCGCCGTGTGGAGGTGCGCCGTACTTGAATGCGCTCATTAGGAAGCCGAATTTTTCTTCAGCTTCTTTGTCACTAATACCAAGCGCCTTAAACATCTTTTGCTGTAGTTCTTTGTTATGGATTCTGATTGAACCGCCGCCAATCTCTACACCGTTTAAAGCTAAATCATAAGCATTTGACCTTACTTTGCTTGGATCTTTTTCCAGCATAGGAATATCTTCTTCTTTTGGTGAAGTAAAAGGATGGTGCACTGAAACATGTCTTTGTAGTTCTTCATCGTATTCAAGTAAAGGGAAATCAGTTACCCAGATGAAACTAAGTTCATCTTCATCGATAAGTTCAAGTTTTTTTGCTAAAGCTAATCTTAAATTACCTAAAGAATCGTTTACAATGAAATGCTTATGGTCAGCTCCGAATAACAATAAATCTCCATTCTTTGCACCTGTAGCTTTAATCAAAGCTTTCTGTGCTTCTTCATTAAAAAACTTAACTATAGAAGAATCAAGTTTACCATCTTTCATCTTCATCCATGCAAGGCCTTTAGCTCCATAGATCCTTGTAACTTCTTCTAGTTCTTCTATATCCTTTCTTGAGAACTTAGCACAGTCTTTTGCATTTATACACTTAACTACACCGCCGGATTCAATTGCTTGTTTGAAAACATTGAAATCTGATTTTTTCATAGCTTCAGTAATATCTATTAAAGGTAAATCAAACCTTACATCAGGCTTGTCTGTACCATACTTATCCATAGCTTCAAAATAAGTTATCCTTTGGAACGGAATTTTAACATCCTTGCCCATGCCTGCTTTGAATATTTTTTTCATCAATCGTTCCATTGTGTTGTATATATCTTCTTCTGTTATGAAAGACATCTCTACATCTATCTGAGTAAACTCAGGCTGCCTGTCTGCTCTTAAATCTTCGTCTCTAAAACATCTAGCAATTTGTAGGTATCTATCAAAACCTGCAACCATGCATAATTGTTTGAATATCTGTGGGCTTTGAGGTAATGCGTAGAATTTACCAGGATGTGTCCTGCTTGGAACTAGATAGTCTCTAGCACCTTCAGGTGTGCTTTTTGCTAGGATTGGAGTTTCTATTTCAATAAAACCTTCTTTGTCAAAAAAGTCTCTTGTAGCTTTAATTACCTTATGTCTTACCATTAAATTGTTCTGTAAACTTGGCCTTCTTAGATCTAAATAACGATATTTTAACCTGAAATCTTCATTTACATTAGCTCTGTCTTCTATTTCCAAAGGAGGGGTATCTGCTCTGTTTAGTATATTTAATTCATCTGTTATAACTTCAATCTCACCTGTATCTAGTTTTGGGTTTTCCATACCTTCTCTTCTAGGCCTGACCTTACCTTTAACCTGGAGAACAAATTCTCTTCTTAATTGTTCAGCCATCTTATGAACTTCTTTGTTATGATCAGGATCAAAAACTACTTGTGTTAATCCATACCTATCTCTAAGATCAATAAATATAATACCACCATGGTCGCGCCTTGACAAAACCCAGCCGCATAGAGTTACCTCTTTCTTAACATCTTTTTTCCTTAACTCCCCGCATGTATGTGTACGTAGCATTTTAACCCTTGTTTTAGAAGAGTGATTTATAAATCTTTAGATTTTATTATTAATCTTAAGATTATAAACTAAATCTTCTAGTTTCTTTAAATCATATTTCATTCCGTCAAACTTTTTTCTTAGTTCATTGTTACGGAAATCAAAGCGTAAGAATTCACCGAATAATTGATCTACAAAGTCTTTAAGTACAATAGGTGTTTTAAAGTCGTCTTTAGTAGCAGCCTGTATAGCTCTTCTAACCAGTTCGCCAGTAAGGTCGCATAATCCCAGTAAATAATGGTCTGTTTCAACCCTTAGATTCTTATGTGTAGGAAGTTTTTTGTTCTTGACAATCTCAAAATAACACATAGCTTCAACAAACTCCTGCATTGCAACTTTGTAGCTGCCTGAATTAAGCAGTTTGATGTTTTCACCAGCGATCTTTCTCAGGTCTGCAATGGATTTCTTTATATCTACAACATATTTAGAAGCATTCTTCATGTCAAGCCTATGTACAGCGTAAATAATCTGTTTAGAGATATGAACTACATCTCTACTTTTCCTGATAAGTTTCTCTCTAAATGCATCATGAGCTAATACGTCCTTCTGCATCTCAGTGAAATCTTTCTTGTTAATCATGTTTAAAATGGAAGAAATAAAGGTTTATAAAGGTTATGAAAACGTTTTTGTTTTCATAAACTCAGAAAACTATAGGTTTTCTGTTGATTGCTGTTCCTACCTCATATGCATGATCGCTTTACCATAAACCTCTTTTATATGTGCTTGGTATTGTTCTAGTTTTTCTATTGTTGAAAGTCTTGGACCTCTATCAGCAATATTCTCTGCATATAAACGTAACTTATTTACAAAACTCTCTAAAAACAAATAGGTAGCAATATTACTTCTGTCTTTTGGGGTGGGTTGTTCTTGGGTTGCTTTTATCTTTTCAAGCAATTTATCCATAGCTATTTTATTGTTTGTTGCTAGAGCTCCTTTGCTACTTTCATACAAAGATTCTAACTCATTAATCTTATTTTTTATGGTGTAATTCTTGAATTCCCTTCTTATTTTTTGTTTTAGTCTTTCTAAATCAGCTGTACCTAAATCGCTTTTTCTGTACTCTTCTTTAAGAGATTCAATATTTTTTAAGTCAATCATCATCTCTCCTGGTGTACGTTGGCTAATTTCGTGCGTTGATTCATAACGATCCAAGATTTCCTGATAATCTGTTTTTAGTTTTCTTAGTAACTTTAGCCTAATTCTTCTTCTAAGTGGAGTCAATGACTTGGTTTCGTATACTTTATTATCTCTACATTCTCTCTTAAGTTCTTCAAGCTTTTTTAGATAACCTCTTAAGGTACTTGGGGAAATAGCAGTATTTACTGCAGTATCTATAACCCTTATACCAACAGCTAATGCAAGTCTTGCATATAATTTGTATTCTTTATCATCATCTAGAAAACCATTTTGTTCAGCTACTTTTCTGACTCTTAACTCAATTGTTTCATAAGTGCTATCATCAAAAACTTTAATATCATCAAACTCAGGTAGAAGCTTGGCATAAAGTGAATCTATGTCTACAACTTCTGGCTGTACTGCTTTCTCTAGACCGCCTGCTTTTAGTAACTCACCTGTTACTTGATTTATAATTGTCCGCCCCATATTGGAAAAAGGAATCTTTGTTGCTTTAAAAAATTTACTAAACTTTATATACCAACTCTTGTTTATTGTCAGAAAATGATCCAAAAGATCAAGGATATGATGAAGATCAAGGAATTAGTTGATGAAGTTAAAGATAAGATTACAGCTCAGGATAAGGTTGTTTCTGAGCTGAAAAATGATTTCTCTGAATTCAAGGCTGGCTTTAATGAGCAGCTTGGTTCAATCAGTAAAGGTAATAAGGAATTCTTAGAAGAACAAAAGCAAGTAGTTGCTAAACTGAAAGAATTGAAGCAAGACCTTGATAATGAGATCACTGATTTCAGATTACAAAGGACTCAGATGCAGAAAAAGCTGTTTGAAAAAGCTGATGATGAATTAAAAGAGCATTTAAACAGAATAAAAACAGATGTTTCAACTTACAATGAACTGAAAAAACAGGTTCAACAGATAAGCTCAACAATAAACGACTTAAGCGCTGAGATCAAGAAATTCAATGAGATAGCTAGGCACCTAAAAACAGGTGATTTTGAATTAGTCAAGTTTGCTAAACAACTACAGCACTTAGATAATGAGAAGTTAGAGCTTATGCGCAAGATAGATTCTTTAGAAAGATTGATCTCAAGGATGAGGCGGCAGAGATGAAAATAAGGAAAGCTACTCTAAAAGATGTACCTATGATTGTTGAAATGTGGGAAGGTTTTATGGATGAACATTCTGTTATGGTTAGGGATAAAGAGCTAAAGTATAAAGAACAGGATGAATTTGCTGAAAATAGGGGAGATAATTACAAGGAATTTATCTCTGGTTTCATAGAAAAGGGAAATGGAGCGATCTTCATAGCAGAAGAAGATGAAGCTGTAGGTTATTGTCTTGTTTTTATAAAAGACAATATTCCAATCTTTAAGGTTAAAAAACTTGGTTATGCAAGCGACTTATTTGTAAAAAAAGAGTTCAGAGGCAAAGGCATTAGTTCTAAGCTAGTGGAAGAAGCTCTTAAATGGTTCAAAGAAAAAGGCCTAAAACACATCTCATTACAAACATACTGCTCTAATGACAAAGCACGTTCAATATACAAGAAAATGGGTTTTTTTGAGTATAAAGTTGAGATGAGAAAGAAGCTCTAAATCTCTTCCAAAATATGCTTCTTAATATCCATTGTGCCTTCTGCTCCGCAGTATGGGCATTTATTGAAGGGCTTTGTTCTGTCTTTTTTTAGAGGCTCGATCTCGAACCTGCATTTCTTGCATCTGAATTTGACCATAGTAGTATTATGGTGTTTGGAGTATAAAAAGTTTTCTGAAATACTAAAATTTGGCCTTTTCAGCCTCTCTAGAACCAATTTTTAAGCCGCTAAAACCCTAAAAAACGCGTGTTTTAGCGTTTTTTGGGCAATTTAACCACCATATAGATACTACAAAACCGAAAAGTTTATATACTTGCTATACTTACTATATAGTAATAACACTTGTGGCCCAAGGGTTTTTAGTTATTTTCTAAATAACTCCCCCACACCCCTCTAGTGAACTCTTGGGTTTTCTTTTTTTTATCTGGCATAGCTGAAAAAGCCCTACTTCGGTTTTTATCAAAAAATTTAAAACTAAAGCCATATTCCTTTTTTTAATATGATAATTGAATGTGATCCTTCGGAACTGGAAGAAGCGATTGTTATGATTCTTGGAAAGGAAGGGCCTTCTTTATTCAATATTGATTCTATGATTACAGGCAGATTTCCTCAAAGAGCATATGGCCAGTATGGGCATTCTTTGTATGGGTTTACCTTGTCAAAGGACCGATCACCTGTTAGGATTATGGCAAAAAAGGTTGTAAGTGCATTGCAGGAAAGTAAGAGGGTTTTTGTTCCAAGATTCCTTGAGGAGACCTCTTCTGGTTATCCTGTTTCTGAAGGTGAGAGGGTTCTAGTAGTTAATCCAAACGATATACAATTGCCATTGTCTTGCCAAGAATCTGGTGCTAGGGTTACTATGGTAAATCCTAATCTTTTTCCTGGTTTAAATCTTCCTAAGAAGGTTGCTGAAAATATTGTAAAGGAGTATTATAGACAGACTAGAGGTAATGTACCTCGGACATTGAGATATGTGTATTCGACACTGGATGATGCAAGATTAAAAAAAGGCTATTATGATCAGGCATACCTTTTTATTAATGACAAACGATTAATTGCATTGGGAAGCCAAGCTGCAACACAAGCTCTTACCTCAACCTTGGATTATCTAATGGGAAGATTAAGAGGACCAGATAGAACACTTGTTATAGTGACCCAGATTGATGATCCTTTAATATCATATCTGTATGATTCAGAGGTTTTTAGAAATCCACATAAAAAAGGAAAAAAAGATAGGGGTACTACTGTAATCGTCTACAAGCCATACTCTGAAAAAGTCTCACCTATTGACTTTCCTCTTTACGACAGCATGCCTGCTAGGTCTTAGTTTCTCTGCACCTTTACCTTTGTTTCTTAGACCACGAGCTTTTCTACCTGCTGAGGTTAAGCCACGATGAGATCTACCTTTTTTGTTGCATATCCAGTTGATCTTAGGGTCTGTCAAGATAGAAGGATTTGCCTTGTCAACCAGGATTATCTCATACCATTTGTGCTTACCGTCTTCAACAACTATATAGGAATTTAGTACTGCACAATTTGGATACTTTTTACTAGCTCTTTCCTCTGCAATCTGCTGGTAATTCTTGTCTAGAATAAGCAATTGTCTGTTGTGTTTTGGTCTTCTTCCATGTTTGATTTTAGGCCTCATATGGCCTCCTCTAGACACCCTTTGTCTGACAATAATAAACCCTGGCTTTGCTCTATAGCCTAAAGACCTAGCTCTGTCCAGCCTTGTAGGTCTTTCTAATCTAACAGTAGAATCTTGTCTTCGCCAAGAAATAAGTCTTTGTTTCATTAACTCAGGCATGTTTGCCTTAGGTTTTTTCCATAGATTTCGTACGTATTTGTATACTCCCATTTTACAGCCTCCATTATTATCCTTTTGTCCAAAATTCAGGCAAGCTACGCCCACATCTTTTGGTAGGGAAGGGGAACAGGGGGTTGTATATAAAGGTTGCCTTTCATTGCGTCACTACTTGTAAAAGGTTACAAACCAAAAACTTTATAAACACAAAAAAACTCATTTTTCTAGGTGAAATTATGGCATTCAAAGAAGATGTGAAACACTCGTTTACACGAGCAAGAGAGGATATGGAAACCCTAAAAGAACAGGTTGTAGGGTGGATTGGTTACCTTAATGCAGAGAATGAAGAGTTGAAGGGAAAATTAAAACAGCTCGAGAAAAGAGCAACAGAACTTGAAATCCAGAAAGCTCAGGTGATGAGGTTTGAGTGAATTCATGGATGATATGGAAGTACTGGATGAGATCGAAGAAAAAAAGAAAAAAGAAAAAGATCTCAAAGCAGTACTCAATAAAAAGAAGTTAGATGAGTTTGAATTAGATGAATTGATGGGCGAGGCAGAGTGATAAAAGATATGCAGGTGTATGAAGGTAACAGAGAGGATTCTTTATTCAAAAAAGCTTATGATGTTCTTAATGATGTTGGTGTGATTTTTGACCATAATGCTTGCTGTCTTCTTCAAGATGGGAGTTATTTATTTGAGCTTAAAGGCAATTATGTCTATGCTATGCAGGTAGACACTTTGGTTGAAAGGATTAAGGAAGCAATACCTAACCTAAAAGAGGACATAACAATGCATAATCAGGTTTTAGATGGTTGGGTGGAAAATCATATTGAAGATCCTTTAGATAGGCTTGGGTTTTTTGGTATGACTTACACAGGATTGCTGGGGGATGTTTATAGTTTTAAAGATATGTTTAAAGAAGCAAGACGTAAATTAAGGCATAGCAATATTCATGACTTAGCTCAATATAAGAACTTAGTAGATTTGATTGTAGCTGATGTGAAAAATGAAGCAGATAAAAAAATATTATCAAGAAATATGAAACATTATGGAACTTTCTTATTTAAAAATCCTGCGTATCTTGTAGCATTAGCTAGAGTAGGTACACAGAGATATTATTATGGAGATGATTATAGGGCAGGTAATTTTTGCCTAACTATTGAAGCTAGCATAAAAAAAGCAGATAGACCTGTTTTAGTTACATTAAGAACAATAGAAGGGGCTGCTGCTAGGACAGATTACAAATGTATATTTGGTGAGCCTAAAAAAGAAAAAAGATTATCCCCTACAAGAAGACTGAGGAGATCAGCTTTAGGAGGTACTAGAAGATCAGATCATGTTACAGTACTTGAAGATTGGAAGCAAAAAAAAGGAGCATAACAATAATTATTTAAACTAAACAATATTTCTATTTCTAATGAACTATAACCTTGAACTGGAAAAAGCAATTGAAAGAATAAAACAAGAAAACGCTAAATTAGTTTGTATTCAATTGCCAGATGGATTAAAGCCAAAAGCTAAAGAGATCCAGCAAGAGCTTGAATCTAAAACAAAAGCTAAAATCATTATCTGGGCTGGCAGTTGTTTTGGCGCTTGTGATTATCCTGATTTAGGGAAACAAGGTGTAGATCTTCTGATACAGTGGGGACATAGTGAGTTTTAACAATAAACTATTTATAACCCTTTAACTTTCTAGTAATCATGCAATTCATAAACTACTTACTAACCTCAATCGTAGCTTTCATCGGCATCTATGTAGGTGTAGTCCTTGCGCTTATTGCGCCTGAAGAATTAAAAGATGGAAGAAAGTATTTTGTATTCTTGCACAGTATCCTAGACATAGCTATTATTTTGCTTGCATTGTGGCTTTTCTTTAGTATGAAAAGATATTATTTAATGGGAATACTTGTTTTGGTGGTTATCTACAGGTACTTTGTTAAGATAGGCGATCCTTATGTTGTTAGTTACATGATCTATGGCGGTGTGTTTTATTTTTATAAAGATCTAAAGCTATTCCTTGTAGTTACTAGCTTAATCTTCTTACACGGGCTTCCAACTGGAACTCTATTGTGCGGAGTTAAGAAGAAGATCAAAGATAAAGTTAAGCCATTTTGGGTTGCTACACTAAGATACATCTGGTTCTTGCTGTTCGCGAATGGGTTGTATTATTTGCCTTGGATAATTGGAAATATTTTTAAATAAGGAAAAAATCTTCTCTGTTATCGGGGGTTTTATTATGGAAGAGAAAGGTACTTTCAAGCTTAAATCTGGGTTAGCTGAGATGCTAAAGGGCGGAGTTATTATGGACGTAGTTAATGCAGAGCACGCTAAGATAGCTGAGAAAGCAGGAGCTGTTGCAGTCATGGCTTTGGAAAGAGTGCCTGCTGATATTAGAGCTCAAGGTGGAGTAGCAAGGATGTCTGATCCTAAGCTAATCAAAGAGATAATGGCTTGTTCTACTATTCCTGTTATGGCTAAAGCAAGGATAGGTCATTTTGCTGAAGCGCAGATTCTTGAAGCTCTTGGTGTAGATTATATTGATGAAAGTGAAGTTCTTACACCTGCAGATGAGAAGTATCACACAGACAAATCAAAGTTTAAGGTTCCTTTTGTATGCGGTGCTTGTAATTTAGGAGAAGCACTTAGAAGGATTAATGAAGGTGCTGCTATGATTAGAACTAAAGGAGAAGCCGGTACAGGTAATGTAGTTGAAGCTGTCAGGCATATGAGGTCAATAAGTGAGGCTATTGCTGCATTGAAAGGGCTTTCCACTAAAGAGATGGAGGATAAAGCAGCTGAATACAGGGTACCTTTAGAGCTTGTACAAAAAACAGCTGAATTAGGTAGATTGCCTGTAGTGAATTTTGCAGCTGGCGGTATTGCAACACCTGCAGATGCTTCTTTAATGATGCAGCTTGGTTGTGACGGTATCTTTGTAGGTAGTGGTATCTTTAAATCTTCTAACCCTGCAGAAAGAGCTAAAGCAATAGTTGAAGCTGTTACACATTTCAAGGACTTCAATGTTTTGGCTAAAGTTAGTGAAGGGCTGGGTGATGCAATGCCTGGCCAGGAGATTTCTGAGCTTAATGTAAAGATGGCTAAACGTGGCTGGTAAACATGAACATAGGTGTTTTAGCTTTACAAGGCAATTTCAGGGAACATATCTGGATGTTAGATAGATGTAAAGTTAAGTCTGTAGAAATCAGAAAACCTGAACAGCTTAAATGGATAGATGCATTAATCATTCCTGGCGGTGAATCTACTACTCTGAATAAACTTATGTCTTGGTACGGTCTGGATAAAGCTATAGTTGATTTCTGTAAAAAAGGCAAACCAATATTCGGTACATGCGCTGGTGCAATTGTACTGGCAAAAGAGATCATTGGCTTGAAACAACCTAGCTTAGGTTTAATAGATATCTCTGTGAAAAGAAACGATTATGGCAGGCAGGTAGATAGTTTTGAAGAAGAACTAGAGATTACTCCTTTTGGGACCAAGTTCAAAGGTGTATTTATAAGAGCGCCTGTAATTAAAAAAATAGATGAAGGCGTAGAGGTTCTAAGTGTCTACAAACAAGACCCTGTAATGGTCAGACAAAAGAATGTTCTTATTGCGACTTTCCACCCAGAACTTACAGTTGATAAGAGGGTTCATGAGTATTTTTTGGGGATGGTTAATAAACCCTAAGATTTATATACTTTGATTTCTTCCCTTTTTTAGGTGAAAAATATGGAATCTGCACACGCTATTTACGGCGATACAATGATCTATGACCGTAAGAAAGGAGCTAGGATAGGTAAGTATTATAGGGATAGTGTTAGGAAAACTTTCAGTACTTTAGATCATCCTGAAACAGCTTTAGAAAGAGAAGTTAGTACTCATTATATCTAGGCTTTCAACTGTATATGTTTTTTCCATTCTTTGTTTGTATTAGGATAATTAAGCATAAAATGCGTTCCTCTGCTTTCTTTCCTTGTTAGAGCAGATTTTGTTATTAACTGTGCAACTGTAATCATGCTTTTTAATCCAACCATATACTTAGAAATGCCTTTCTTAAGTCTCTTATTAACCTTTTTCTCAATTCTTCTTAATTCTTTCAAAGTTCTTCTTAGTTTTCTTTCTTCCCTGATTATACCTATGTTATTCCACATTAAAACTCTTATTTTTCTATAATACTTTTCATCTTTGTTCTTATTATTGATCCTTATTCTAGGCAATCTTATCTCTTTAAGCTTTATTTTTTTGATCTTATCTTTAACAACTCTGACTGCTCTCTCACTGAAAACAAGGGATTCAAGCAGGGAGTTGCTTGCTAGCCTGTTTGCACCGTGTACACCTGTGCATGCAGCCTCTCCAAAGGAAAACAGGTTTTTTATTGTAGTTTTGCCGTCGATATTTACCTTAATTCCACCGCAACTGTAATGTGCTGCAGGTGTAACAGGGATCATATGTTTGGCAATATCTATTCCTTCTTTTAAACAATGTTTATAGATTGTTGGGAAACGCTTTTTCAAAAACTTACTTTCTTTATGTGTTATATCCAGGTAAACCTGGCCCTTCTTGGATTCTTTAACTATAGCCCTTGTAACAATATCTCTTGGAGCTAGATCCTTCATCTCATGGTACTTGTGCATGAACAGCTTGCCTTTTACTTTCAATATAGCTCCCTCTCCCCTAACTGCTTCTGAGATCAGGAATAAAGGTGATTCTTTTTTTGCTAAAGTGGTTGGATGGAACTGGATAAACTCCATGTCTTCAATCACAGCACCTGCATTATAAGCCATTGCTATACCATCACCTGTAGCAATACTTGGGTTGGATGTTCTTAAGTAAAGCCTGCCTACTCCGCCAGTTGCAATGATAGTAACCTTGGCAAAGATATCATCAATAGAATTATGATTAATATCAATTATTCTTGCACCTAAGCAAGTGTTGTTTTTTACAATTAATTCAAAAGCAATATGGTCTTCAAGTACATTGATATTTTTATTAGCTCTTACATTGAACTCAAGAGCTTTTTCAATCTCAGCTCCTGTAGCATCAGCAGCATGCACTATCCGTTTTGTTGAATGCCCGCCTTCTTTACCTAGAGCAAGTTTGCCTTGTTTCCTGCTAAAGCCAACCCCTAGTTTAATCAATTGCTTAATCTCTTTTGGAGCTGCTTTTACCATTACTTCAACAGCTTTTTTGTTGCATAGCCCTACACCTGTTTTTAGTGTATCCTTTATATGCGATTGAAAAGAATCATGTTTACTCATAACAGCAGCTACACCGCCCTGCGCATAATTGGTGTTAGATTCCATAATCTCCTTTTTTGTTACAAGCAGAACTTTACCGTATTTAGCTGCTTTCAAAGCGAAATTCAGGCCTGCTATGCCTGAACCAATGATTAGGATGTCTGTTTTCATGTTTTGCAGATGAATTTAGAAACCAATAAAAATCTTTCGATTTTTAAGGTTACTCAAAAAACGTTTTCGTAACCAATGAAAATCTTTCGATTTTTAAGGTTACTTTAAAACAGCAACCTTTATAAATACTTCCCTTTTCCTTTCACAATCATATGGCAAAGGTACAAAAAGTAAGAAAGTCGAAAATAAGGAAAAAGAAATGGTATCCTATACTTGCTACTAAGGAGTTTGGTGAGAGAGTAGTAGGTGAAACCCTTGTATATGATGCTTCTGAACTCATTGGCAGGTGTATAACTGTAAATCTTATGAGTTTGACTAATGATTTCAAGAAACAGAATATCCATATACAGTTTCTTATCTCTGGTTTGAAAGGCCAGACAGCAACTACAAAGCTTAGAGGATATAAAGTTATTGATGCTGCTATCAAAAGGCTTGTCCGAAGAAAGAAGAATAGTGTGAATTATTCCTTTATGCTTAAAACAGCTGATAACGCTAGTGTAAGGATTAAACCGTTTATTGTTACAAGACTGAATATCTGTAAATCTGTATTAACTGACCTTAGAAAAGGTGCAAGAGAATACCTTGTAAGGTATGCAAAAAAGAAGAAGTTCGGTGAGATTATAACTGACCTTGTCTCAAACAGGCTTCAAAGAGAAATGAAATCAAGGCTTAGTAAAATCTATCCTTTGAAAGCTGTTGAAATCCGGAAAATGAAACTAATGGGCCAAGAAGAAACAGGAGAGATTGAAGTAGAAGCACCTAAGGAAGAACCTAAACCTGAAGTTAAAGCAGAGAAACCAGAACCTAAAGAAGAAGTGAAGCCAGAAATTAAAGAAGAAAAGAAAGAGTAAATCAAAACCCTATTTCTTTGTTTAATTCTTGAATAGCTTTAACAGCAGCGCCAGCAAAATCATCTGTTTCTTGTTTCATGTACGCGTAATTAATGCCAGATGAGCTGTTGATCCTGTGTATTGCTAATTCGTTGTTTGTTTTTTTCAAAGCTTGGGTTACTTCTGCTGCTGAACCGCCCTGCGCACCTACGCCTGGGATCAAGAATGGAATCTTCTTACCTGACTTTACAAAGAAATCTGAGATCTTTTCTAATTCAGCTGGATATGTTGCACCAATAACAGCGCCTACACCATCATCTTTATTCCATTCAAGCACTTTTTCAGCTGTTTTCATATAGATTGGTGTTTTGTCAACTTCTAGGTTTTGCAGGTCTATAGCTCCTTTGTTAGATGTTCTTACTAGGATATAGACTCCTTTGCCTTTATTGCAATATTCTATGAAAGGCCCGACTGAATCTGAGCCCATGTATGGAGCAATAGTGATTGCATCTGCGTTCCAGTATTCAAACAATGCTTTTGCATAAGCTTTTGAGGTCTTGCCGATATCTCCTCTTTTTGCGTCTATGATTACTGGAATACCTGCTTCTTGGTACGCTTGTATTATCTTCTTTAACGCTTTTAATCCATCTAAACCAAATTGTTCATAGAAAGCAATATTCGGCTTAACAATTGCAGGTTTAGTATTCTCACTAATCATTGCATCTAGGATTTTTAGATAGAATTTTTTTATCACTTTTTTTGGCTTGCCTTTAATGGGGATCTTCTCTAATACAGGGTCCATGCCCATGCATACAATGCTTTTGTGCTCTTCAGCTTTTTGTCTTAATAATTCTATGAATGTCATCTTATTCATACCCCATTTTTTTGCCCCAATCAGCAGGCATCTTGTTCCATTCTATGACTTTGTTTTTTTCTTCTTCTGTGATATAATTGTTTTCTGAAGCTACTCCTACTAAAGTTGAGAAGTTGCTTAGTGTCAATAATTTACAATTTGCTTCTTCAAATTGTTTTTTTGCTTTTTCCATCTCATAAGTAAAGATTGCTAAACAGCATACTACTTCTCCGCCTGCTTCTTTGACTGCATTAACTGCTCTTACACTGCTGCCGCCTGTACTGACTAAGTCTTCTATAACTAGTACTTTCTGTCCTTTTTCTAGTTTTCCTTCAATCTGATTAGTCTTGCCGTGTTCTTTAGCTTTACCTCTAACATATATCATAGGTTTATTTAGTTTGTCAGCTATCCATGCAGCATGAGGAATTCCAGATGTTGCAACGCCTGCAACTACATCGAACTCTAGGTTGTTTTCTTTGATTAATTCCAGGAAGAAATCTCTGATCTTGGTTCTTTCTTCTGGATAAGACATTAGTAACCTATTATCGCAATATATCGGACTTAAAATTCCAGAAACATATCTATATGGTTCTTTTGCATTAAGCGTGACAGCTTTGATCTTTAGCAGTATTTCAGCAACTTGTTTTTTCATTTTGAATCACCTTTATGTGTGGTATAGTGTCTCCCACCTCGTATGCTTTGTAGCTTTTGACTGTATAACTCAATACATCTTTTGTTTAAAGCGTTTTCAATGATTTCATTTGGTGTTTTATTCTCATTTGCCATTAAAACAATACCTCCAAATGTTCCTATTAAGTACATTGACTTTGAATCATTAATTGAAGTTTTTATTCTTAGGAAATCCATAGCTTTTTTATGTAAATATAAATCTTTAAATATTTCAGTAGGTATATCTGTTGAATCCTTAAAGATTACATCTTCAGTGAATTGTTTCCATCTTTCAACAACTTTTAGCTCTTTATCTGCTCCTGTGCAATAATCTTTTATATCTGAATACATATTATGGTAAGCATGAAAAGATGTAATTATAGTTCTAAGTTCCTCAGGACTGATCTCTTTTGCATCTTTATAATCTAAATGCCCAAATCCACTCTCTCTTAGTATCCTGTTTTTTTTGCTTTTATTAGATCCAGGTACTGCCCAGGATTGTTTTTCCCTTTCATCAGAAACAATTGACTCAAGAACAGGCGGCGGACTTTGATAGCTGCTTGGATGTCCGTGTGTTGAAGGATGTATTAATCCCATTTATTCACCTCAATTATTGTTCTATCTTAATTTCCTTAGCTAAAATCTCATTGATCTTACCATTATCATAAATAATGTTGCCATTCACAATTGTCATTACTGGCCAGCCTTTTAGTTTCATGCCATCAAAAGGTGTCCATTTACATTTAGTTAGCATATCTTTGTTCTGGACTTTTTGCTCTTTTTCCATGTCGATGATAGTCAGGTCTGCGTCATAGCCAACTTGGATTTTGCCTTTGTTTTTTATACCAAATATCTTGGCTGGATTCTCGCTAGTAAGCTTTTGTACTCTTGCTAAAGAGATCTTACCTTCATTGACAGCGTTAAGCATTAATGGTAGCAGAGTTTCTACACCTGGCACTCCATAAGCAGGATTGTCTGATTCTTTCTCTTCAATTGTATGTGGTGCATGGTCTGAACCTATTGTGTTTACAATACCCTCTTCTATGCCTTTCCATAAAGCGATCTGGTCTTCCTTAGTTTTTAACATAGGTTTCATCATAGCTAAAGAACCTTTTTTATTGTAATCCTCTTCTGTTAGGAATAGATGGTGCGGAGTGACTTCACAGAAA
Source organism: uncultured Methanosarcinales archaeon (assembly GCA_964550525.1). Classification (GTDB taxonomy): domain Archaea; phylum Nanobdellota; class Nanobdellia; order Woesearchaeales; family JANQNQ01; genus CAZJZJ01. The sequence goes on along the minus strand of CAZJZJ010000013.1, from coordinate 9,734 downwards.
ACATTGCCTGCTTGTTTAATGTAATACAACTCTTGTTTTGTACTTATATGGCAAAGGTATAACCTATTTCCAATATCCTTTGTTATGTTTATAGCTTTAACCACAGATTTATCCTCTGCATGTGCTGAGATGGTTTTTGTAGCTGAGAATATCATGTTAAGTACAGTCTTATCCTGGATTAACATATTGCCTGTAGTTGCGTCCATGAATACCTTGACAGAAGGGATGTTTTTTGCTTTTTTTATCTCTTCTACATTGCCAGCTGTAGAACCGAAATGAAAACCAAAATTAACTATACTTTTCTCTGCAGCTAGTTTTCTTTTTTCTTGCAATAGTTCTACACTTATGGTAGCAGGTTTTGTATTTGGCATATCTAAAACTGTAGTTACACCGCCTTTTACAGCTGCTCTACTGCCTGTAGCCCAATCTTCTTTATGAGTTAAACCAGGTTCCCTGAAATGCACATGAGGGTCTATAATACCTGGCAGAACTATCTTATTTTTAAGGTCTACAAACAGCTTAACATCTTTCTCAGGAATGATTGATTCTATCTGCTTAATCTTACCGTTATGCACGAGAATATCCTTGTTTTTTAAATCTCCATTCACGAGAATCCGCGTATTCTTCAATAATAGGCTCATCTTAGGCAAAATGGGGGAATTTGCTAGTATTAATATTTTATGCACTTTCTGGCCTAATATATCTTCTCCAGACCAATAAACTTTATAAAGAAGCTCACATCTCTCTAATATCTAGTTTTAAGATTTGTTATAAACCTTAAACAATACTTGATAAAATAATGTGGGGGATTGGAAATGGGAGAAGGTACAAGTTTAGATAATGTTGTGGGAGGATATCCTACTAGTTTTAGAGTTTCTAAAAAGTATCATGCGGATTATTATAGGTTTGATACTAAAGAATTGGCTGAACTTATAGATTTTGATGGGTTGATTAGTTTTCTTAGGGATGAAGAAAATCCCGGTAGTGAAATGATGATTCCTATTGAAAGGAGTAATTCACATGTTTTTTTATCTGTGAATGATGTTGAATTGATAAATCAGTTTGGATCTCATCAGCACGGTAGACCTGAATATCATGAAGTTGCATCAGGTGTTTTAAGGGCTGCTACTGGAGATCTAGATGTAAGGATAACATATACTCATGCATTGACCAAAGCTCCAGGAGGCAGATGTGGTTCAAGCAGTTACGCAGGTAGTTTAAGAGCACAATTTGAGCTAAAGCTTTCTGGACAATATGCAACTGAAGAATTTGCAAATAGGCTAAAATATGTTCTTGCAAGATTCTATACAAGAGCAAATAAACCTGAAGGTGTACCTATTAATCAGATAGGGGTTACTGGTGAAGATGCAAATTCTACAATTAGCATGGTTGAATACAGTATTCCTATAGAGGCTGTAGGTCGAGCAGTTGTGTTTGATAGGCTTAATAAGCAAGGTATAGAGATTGATCCTTCTAAATCTTACAAAGAAGGCTCTAATGATAACTGGGTAAGATCTGGAAAAATTGGAATTGAGGAAGAATTTGATCCTGCATTAGATTCTTCAGTTAAAGTGTGTGAATACATGCTTCAAAATAAAGATGGATCAATACAGATTGGTATCGGGCCATCTAATTTAGGTGGAGTATACTGTAAAGTAAGAGTAGATGGACAGGATTATCAGGAAAGAAAAGCCACTACAAATAAAGTATTGACTGCTCTAAGAAGTTGTTACAGAGAATACGAAAGCGGGGATTTCCAAGCAGTACCTTTAGAAATCGCAGCAGGAGCAGGACAACCACAACATATGACGCGTTAGTTTTTTTATTTTTTTCTTTAACTTCTCCACTCAACATATTCTTTCAAAGTAGCTTTCTCGCCTGTTTTTAGCCGAGCTGTGTTGCCGAATTCTGGCATTTGTTTGATTTGTTTAGAATTAAATATTGGACCGTCTTTGCAGACTAGATTATTGCCACAAGCGCATTGGCCGCAGACTCCAAAACCGCATTTCATAAAGCGTTCTAAAGAAGCATAACATTCAATCTTGTTTTTTTCTGCAAGTTCAATTACTTTTTTCATCATGATTTCAGGGCCGCAAGTGTAGACAGCTTTGAATTTGTTTGTTTGCATTAATTCTTCCATCTTTTCTGTAGTGAAACCTTTAAAACAATAGCTACCGTCATCTGTGCATATGTTTGGATTGTGTTTTTTTAGTCTGTTTTCAAACATTACCCTGCATTTAGAACGTGCGCCCATGATTACAGTTGGGTTTTTCAATTGTTCAATTAGTTCTGCTAAAGGAGCTATACCCAGGCCGCCTGCAACAATAAGTGAATTTTCTATTAACTCAAATCCATTTCCATAAGGACCTCTTATTCCTAACATATCTCCTTTCTTTAGTTTGAATAATTGTTCTGTGAACTTACCTTTTTTCTCAACAGTAATTGCAGTTTTTTTACTGAAATATGAAAGTGTGAAAGGTTTTTCATCTACTCTTGGTAACCATACCATGACAAATTGGCCTGGTTTGGCGTCAATCTTTGCATCCAAGAAAAAGGTTTTTACATCTTCGCATTCGTCAATTATTTCTAATATTTTATGCATCCTTGGAATGTCATCCATGAGCTACACCTATGATCTCTTTTACATCTTTATATCCATTTTTCTTAAGCCATTCTTCCATGTCTTTAGCTATTTTCCTGAAAACCTCTATACCTTCATAATAAACAGCAGAACCAATTGCAATTGCAGATGCGCCTGCCATCATTAATTCAATTGCGTCACGAGCATTACTTACTCCACCAACTCCCAAAATAGGAATCTTTACAGCTTCATAGATTTTATACACACAAGCTACAGTAATTGGTTTTATTGCAGGGCCACTTATTCCACCGAACTTGTTAGCTAGAACAGGTTTACCTGCTTCAATATTAATAATCATACCAGGGCCTACAGTATTAATAGCAGAAATAGCATCTGCACCGCCTTTTTCAGCTGCTTTAGCAATTGGTACAATATTGTTTACATTAGGAGTTAACTTAACTATGACAGGGATAGAAACATTCTTTTTTACATGCTTTGTTATCTCTTCAACTAAAACTGGATCTTGGCCAATCTGCATACCTGCTTTTTCACCTGGCGCTAGATTTGGGCAGGAAACATTCAATTCAACTGCATCTACTCCATAGGATTCAGCTTTCTTGGCTATAGCTGCGAAACCTTCTTTATCTCCAGAGAAGATGTTACATATTAAAGGGATACCCATCTCTTTTACTTTCTTTAATTCTTCTTCAAACTTATCTATGCCTGGGTTACTTAACCCGACAGCGTTCATCATATAATGTTCCATGCCAAGGATAGTAGGGTTAGGATGGCCTGTTTTTGGCTCTGCACCTGTACCTTTACTTATAACAGCAGCTGCGCCTGCATCATAAACACGTTTCATAATATCTGCGCTTAGATCAAGCACACCAGAAGTCAACATAAGCGGGTTCTTGAGTTTCATCCCAAGGAAGTTTGTTTTTAGCATTTTCCCGCATCTAGTGGATGAGAAGGGGGTTTATATGTTTTGTGATGGGTTAATTTAATTTGGCGTGTGTTACTCTAAAATAATAACTCTCAAAACCTTTAAATATAAGTTGCTATTCTCAATTGAAATGGGGGGTTTAATAAAAATGCCACTAGAAGTTGTAGAATTTGAGAATTATGAAAAAAGCGTAAAAGAGCTTAGAAATAATATGCCTTCTATGCGAGTTAATCTAGAAGCAAGAATGAGTGATACTCATTTATGGCATAAGGCACTTGATTCAAGAACAGTTACTCTCTATGGTTGTAGGAATCAAGATGGGAGGCTTCTTTTTAAGATTGATCATGCTTTTGATATGGAGAGGGTGTTCAGATATTTAACATGTAAAGATGAATACTTTGCTCCAGATGAATATCATAATTCAGAAGGAACAGAATTCGTTATTATTGATAATATAGATATAGAAGGAGCAACAAGAGCATATTTCTCAATGGATCCTGACTATGCAATACGAGCTGACAAATATCAAAATATAAGAGATAAATTAAGTCAGGGTAAGATTAAAGTAGAAGATTTAGAAGAAGCAGGTGGATTTAGGATTGGGCTTATGAGGGAAGAAGAAGCCAGAAAACATGAAGGCTGGTTAGAATTATTTGTTGGTAAAAGCAACGCCTCTCAAGATGAATATGCAGAAGCTTCTAAACTTTTGAATGAATATGTTTCTATGGCTAAAGAGAAAGGGTGTTTCTCTCGAGGAAGAGAATATTGGGGTATGGACTTTATTGTAGGAAAATTTGATACTTATAGTATTAGTCCGTGGTTTGTTAGTTATAATAATATTGATCAAGGGAGATCCAAAGCTGATTGTAGGAAATTAAAGAATACTGGTGCTAGTTTCCTTTTAGAAGTAGAAGATACTGCAGAAGAAAATCTTTCTAAAGAAGCTTAATATCTTCTTTCTCCATAACTCTTTCGCAATAATGGCATTTGACTTTGATCTTTTCTTTGTTAACTACATGGAATTTGTGGTCTGTGTATTCAGCGTTAGTCACACATTTTGGGTTAGAGCATTTGATTATACCTACAAGTTCATCTGGGACAGTTAATTGGAATTTATCTGTTCTTTCACTATTCTTGATAATGTTTACTGTAGTTGAAGGTGCAATAATAGCAACCTTGTTAGCTTCTTCCTCAGTTAACTCTTTGTTCTCAATCTTAATAAGGTCTTTTTTACCCATTTGTTTACTGTCTAAATTCATGCCTAGAGTTACAATCCCTTCTCCACCTAGTTTAAGAATATCTAGTACTTTAAGTGCAGCGCCGTTAGGAATATGGTCTAGTACAGTTCCGTTCTCGATCTTGAAAACCTTGTATGCTTTTTCTTCGCTCATTCTATTGCACCTAATGTTAAAGCTAGTAACGCTTTCCTTGTTGGGATACCGTTAGCTGCTTGCTGGAAATACAATGCATGCGGTGTTTTGTCCAAGCAAGGATGGATCTCATCCACTCTTGGCAATGGATGCATAATTATCATATCCTTTTTGATATTTGGTAATAATGAAGCATCTAGTTTGTATACACCTTTTAATTTCTCATATTCAACAGGGTCAGGGAATCTTTCTTTCTGGATCCGTGTCATGTAAAGTACATCCAGTTCTTTACTAACCTTGCTTAGATCCTCTTCAACAACATAAGGTATGCCTTTCTTGTCAAGGAAATCTAGGTATGCTTTAGGCATCTGTAAAGCTTCAGGAGCAATAAAGTAAAGTTTTGTTTTAAAGTGTGACATTGCTACTGCCAAGCTATGCACAGTTCTGCCGTACTTAAGATCACCAACCATTGCAATATTTAAGCCATCTAAAGTGCCTTTAGCTTTCATGATTGTATAAAGATCTAGACATGTCTGGGTAGGATGTTGGTTAGCTCCGTCACCAGCATTAATTACAGGCACACTAACAGATTCTGCACCTAATCTTGCACTACCTTCAATAGGGCTTCTTGCTACAATTACATCTGAATAACCTTCAGCCATTTTATACGTATCGTGGAAAGTCTCGCCTTTTTTCCTTGAACTAGTTTTAGGATCAGCAAAACCTATAACTTTTCCACCTAACTGTTCCATTGCTGAAGTAAAACTCAACCTTGTTCTAGTGCTTGGTTCAAAGAATAAAGCTGCCATCACCTTATCTTTAAGCAGGTCTGTAAAAGGCTGCTCGTCGAACTTCTTGGCAGTTGCGACTATATGCAATATCTCTTCCTTAGAAAAATCCTTAATCGATATGATTGAACGTCCTTTGAATTTCATCTCAAAAATAAAGGGAGGAAAGGGTGGTTTATAAAGTTAATGGTTTGGGAGAGCTAGTTCTCTGGGTACGGTTCTAGTTTTTTTGCTACAATCAACCTCTTTCCGTCATCTGAATATTGGATAAGGTCAACATAGCTTTTTAGACTAAGTAGGCCTCTGCCTCTAACAGGATCTTGTCCTAGGTGGAGATCCAAAACACTTACTTCTCCTTTATCTGCTAATTCTTTAAGTTTTTTAACTTGTTCAAACTTCTCTGAGAAATCAAATTCTTCTCCTTTTTGGTCGCTTGCAGTAAGGGTTAGTACGTTGTTTTTATAGAAATAACTTATATAAACATCCTTACCTGGAAGCTGCTTGTTGCCATGCTCTTCTGCATTAGTTACCAGCTCTCCTATAATGTATTCAATATCAGAGATCTGTTCGCCTTCTTCACCTCTATATACATCAGGCAGTTTTCCAATAATATATTGCCTTATCTCATTTAAAACATCTCTGTATGCTTTAGTATTAACACCTTGCTCTGGTCCTTTGTATGCATCTGTTTTAGAAAGCTTTAGGTATTTGCCTTTTTCTGATGTGACAACAAAGTATTCGTTTTTGTAGACTGTTTTTGGATGTTCTTTATCGAAAAGAATAGTGCAGGTTATCTCGTCGCCTGTTAATGAGAAAGTGACTGCGTTTGAATATCTGTCAATCATCCAAGTACCATTTCCTCCATTAAGTATTTCAGGGCCTTTATCTCTTCTTTCTACTTTATATACCCGAGAATCTTTAGCTTTAAGAGACTCTTCTACAACACCCTGATTTAAACGTTCTGATCTGAATACTTTTGAGAAAAAAAAGGGTTTTTCTTTGCTATCTTTGATAGAAAATCTGATTCTATAATCCGTTATTTCATATTTTATTGATATTTTTGTGCCTACTCTAAAATTATTACCATAATACTCTGCGTTGTCTAATACTTCAGGAAATACTTGCATAAACAGAAATAGGCTTAAGTCATCTTCTCTTAAATCAGTTGATCTTAGAATCTCTTCTGTGATATACCTGTTTGTTATAACAGATACTATTGAGTATAGACTATATCTTTGTTCATCATCCAGATCCTTAAAATACATTCTTTTCCTGACTTCTAAATGTCCTGGTTCTATCTCATCTAGAATATATCCACTATTATGAAAAATACAATCCTCTAAGTTTTCTGTATCTGTTTCTTCTTCCATCTTAACAACTATCTAGAACATCTCTTTTAGAAAATGGAATAATTGGTGCTTTATAAATATTCACATTTCTTCAGGCGCTTCTATGCCTAGTAAGAACAAACTGTTTTTTATCACTTGTTTAACTGCTTCTGCTAAATGCAGCCTGGCTTGTTTTAGTTTTTCTTCTTCGCTTAGAATTGGGCAAGCGTGGTAGAATTCATTGAAAGCCTGAGCAAGATCCAATAGGTAACGGCATAAAGTAGAAGGTTTGTGGTTACGAGCACAATATTCAACTGTTTTTGGGAAATTTGCTAGAAGGTCTATTAATTTTAGTTCTTGCTCTGTTTTTAGTAATGAGAAATCTGCTTGTTTGAGTTTCTTGCCATACTTTCTAAAAATAGAACATATCCTTGCATGAGCATACTGGATGTAAGGGCCTGTTTCGCCTTCGAAATCAAGGGCCTGGTCCCAATCAAAAGTAATGTTTTTCTTGAATTCCCTGTTAATCATACCAAACTTCAAAGCTCCGTAAGCTATCTGCTCTGTACGTTTTTCTAATTCTTTCTTAGAAATACCTTTGTGTCGTTTCTTGATTTCTTTCTCTGCGTTTTTGAACAGTTTTTCTTTTAAGTCATTATAAAGAACCATGGTTCCTTCCCTAGAAGACATCTTACCTTCAGGAAGCATAACTAAACCATAACTAAGATGCATTGATTTGAATGCATAATCATGTTTCATTAATTCAAGTATCTTGAATAATTGCTTGAAATAAAGCTCTTGTTCACTTCCTACAACATGCAGGCTTTGATCAATATTGAATTCTTTGGATTTCAATGCAACTAAACCTAGATCCTTGGTCATGTATAAAGCATTGCTGTCTTTTGTTAATAGCACAGCTACACTTAAATCATATTTTTTTAAATCAACTATAACAGCGCCGTCACTTTCTTCAGCAATCTTGTCTTTTAATAGTTGTTTAACTATTTCTCTGCCTGGTTTTTCACATTCGCTTTCAGGGTATAACCTGTCAAACTTGAAACCAAACACTTTATAGATCTCATTGAAATCATCATAACACCATTGCTTGGTTTTTTCCCAGATCTTCATAAGTTTTTTATCTCTTGCATAGAGCTTGTTGTTTATCTCTCTAATTTCTTCTTCTATTTTCTTGCTTTCTTTGGATTTTTTGTTTGCTATAGCATAAAGTTTACCTAGCCAAACACCTTTATGCTCTTTAGGTTCTTTTTCTTTAGTATTCATATAACCCCAAAGACATTTAGCTACATGTGGACCAATATCACCGAAATAGTTTACTCTGATAACTTTCTTACCATTGAACTCTAGCATCCTGCAAAGCGATTCTCCCATAGAGATATTCCTTACATGGCCGATATGAACACCTTTATGAGTATTCGCGTGAAAGAATTCTACCAAGATGTTTTGTTTCTTGTTTTTTTCTTTACCAAAGTTTTCTTTTTCTTTTATGATGCTGCTAATCACATCTTCAGCTAACTTAGCTTTATCTATGAAGAAATTGACGTAAGGCCCAAGAACCTTGATTTCTGTGATTAAAGAAGGTTTTTTTAGTTTTTTAGCCAAGTCTTCAGCAACTTCCTTAGGATTCTTCTTTTTTTGTTTAGCTAACACAAAGCAAGGAAACGCATAATCTCCCATCTTTGGATCAGGAGGGATAGATAACTCTATCTCCTTGAGTTTGGTTGCTTTCTTTAACTCCTTTACAATTGCTTGCTGGAATTTGTTCATAGAGGTAATTTAGATATTATATATTTATAAATGTAGTGGTTTAGAACAAAATTTAAATACACCTATATAATATATAGTGTAAAAATGAGGGTGTTTGTATTTTTAGTTATATTGTTGTTTGTAATGGGTTGTGCACAAGAAACAGTAGTTGAACCTGTAATAGATGAAAAAACATCTGCATCACCTGAATGGGAGGGGGATAAAATGAAAGTCTTGATGATTATTGCACCTAAGGATTTTAGAGATGAAGAATTAGCGCATCCAAAAGAAGTTTTGGAGAATGCAGGTATAGAAGTAGATGTAGCTAGCATAACCACAGACGAAGCTACTGGTATGCTTGGCATGAAAGTAACTCCTGATGTAGCTGTTAAGGATGTGAATATTGCTGACTATGAATACGTAATTGTAGTTGGTGGTGCAGGCAGCCCTGCATTAATGGATTATCCTGAAGTACTTAGTGCTGTAAAAGCTGCTAAAAACAAAGCAGCTATCTGTTTAGCACCTATGGTGTTGGCTAAAGCAGGTGTGTTGCAAGGCAAGAAAGCAACTGTCTACAAAACACCTGAATCTTTAACTGCTCTACAACAAGGCGGCGCAGAATATGTTGAAGAAGACGTAGTTGTAGACGGCACAACAGTAACAGCTGACGGACCTGGTTCAGCAAAGAAATTTGGGAATAAGTTGGTTGAGATGATTAAATAGTCACTTTTTCTTTTTCTTCTTTTTTTCCAAAGCATCTATTCTTTTATTTATGCTTCTAAGCTGGGATTTGATGTATCTAAACGCTTTGAAGATCTGGTGATATCTCCAGATTGTAATCCCAACGCCAATAACTGCAATACCTACAACCCCGCCTAGTAGATAACTCACAATGCCGGCTGTAGATTTCATTGTAGTAGCAATTGGTTCTAACATCTGGAGAGTTGTGTTTGGTTCCAT
>CAZJZJ010000012.1:30491-32553 GCA_964550525.1 uncultured Methanosarcinales archaeon | reverse complement strand
TGTTGAACCATGTATCTTCTTCACCTCCGTCATCTCCGCAACATCTTTGCTGAGTATTGTCCCAGCATAATGTAGTGCTGTCTTCACAAAGACCTTGTTCACCTAAAGCCATACATACAAACATATTACTGTCAGGTGTCTGTAGATGATAATTACATTCAGTAAATTTGCCATCTGCTGTACATGTTTGTTCAGCTTTGAATACCTCGCTGATCACGCACGTAGCTGTACTACCTTCAGTACATGTTCCGCAGTTTTCATCATTTTTTATACATTCTCCATAATCAATACCTATACACTGCTGTGTACCTTCACACCCATCTATAACACAGGTTGGGTTATCTACACCTACAGTACAGCTTATAATATCATCAAATACACATGCTTGTTCTTTTTCTTCAGGATCAACCCAGAAAATACTTCCTGTACATCTGCCTTCTTCCCTGCATTCAGAGTAGTTTCTCCATTTTTCTCTGTCACAGAAAAGAAGATCATCATTGATTATCACGTTCTTGCATAATGTATCTTGATTGCATGGAATTTTAGTTCCATTATCGCATACCAGTAGTTTGTCTGTTGAAAGCCAGTCTGTATCCTCATTACATTCACCCATCTCACTTCCCTGGCACACAGATAATATGCTTGGGCAATCCCTCCAATCTTTACAATCTTCATCACCATCACAATCATTATCAACACCATCAGAACAACATGCAGACTGAGTACCAAGCCTGCATGCTCTTTCATTTGCAGACTCAGGGTTTTTTAAAGTAGCTTCAGTATCACAGTTTTCACATGCATCTCCAAAGTTATCTCCATCTTTGTTGCTTTGGTCAGGCAACCCAGTTGGATTCTTCTTAGGTCCATTAGCTGTATCTTCTGGACAATCTTCCTCGCTTTCTTCACAAAAACAATTATCTTTACAATTTGTATAACCACCATCCTTATGTTCTTCACTACAAAACACATCAAAGCCTTGTTCACATACTCCATCACCGTCTGCATCTGTGCAGCAGCCTATATTCTTATTCCATAGGCAATTATTTAGTTTGCATGGGTCAGTTGAGCAGGTAGTCTGGTCTTTTTTATAATCTTCACAGACAGTATTATCGCATGCAAAACAATCTCCAGTTGTAACAGTATCTATAAAATAACAATCAGGCTGGTCTAGTTTTGAACAAGAATCAACACATTCGGTTCTACCGCAAAGGTTAAACAGGCCTTTACCGCATGTATCACATTTATCGCATGCTTCTTTACAACCCTCATCAGGATCAAGGAATTCAGCTGTTTCTGGATCATTTGTACCGCAATAATCGTTCTCTTCTTTACATTCACAACCAGACTCATCGCAAGTCTTATCTCCGTCATTATCTAAACCATCATTACAATCTTCAACAGTGTTCTCCTTATCACATTGATCAACAATATTGTCTTTAGCAGCGTCTGCGTTTTGGATAATCTCTTGAGGTTCTGCACATTCACAATCAATATTAACTTCTCCGTCTTTGTATAAGCATATTTCTTCGCAATCCTGGTAAACTTTGTAGACTGTATTAACTTCACTACAATCATGTGTACCGCAACTCTGGAATGTACCTAAAGGTGTGTTAAGGCCGTGTTTATCTTTTTCTTCATCCCAGCAATCAGAAGGTTGGAACTCTATTGCAGTCTGGCTGTAATTACCTGGATGACCATCACCATCCCTGTCATAAGGGCTAGGATCGCATTTTGTTCCAGGTTTAGTCTTCAATACACTATTCTCGTAATAAAGCTCTTCAATCTTTCCATCACCATCATGGTCACAGACTTCATCCTCTGGACCATTTGGATCACACTGTTCCTGCAAAGAATCGCATACATCGTTTTCATCGCAATCCTCATTCTTTGTTTCTGGCTCGCAATCATTGTCATTAGGAATACCATCATCATCCATATCATCATCACAGACATCACCTTGTTCATCATTGTCAATATTTGATTGATCTGTGTTCTCTATCCCTGGGCAATTATCATCTATATCACAAACCTGGTCCTGGTCTGAGTCTGTACAACACTTATC
>CAZJZJ010000012.1:22318-30481 GCA_964550525.1 uncultured Methanosarcinales archaeon | reverse complement strand
AAAACTGCATACATCTAAACCGCAGATATCTCCTTGTGTTTCAGTACCGTCATCTAACGAGATATCAATACAACTGCCTTGATCTTCTCCATAATCTTCACAAGTAGTTTCTGCAGTGCATGGATAACAATCTCCGTAGAAACCATGCCATCTTGTTATGAAATAACAACGATGATCACTTGGTTTGCATCTATTGCATTCTTTTCTATCGCAGAGATTGAAATCCCACCAAGGTCCACCACATTTATCACACACACTACATGTACATGAATCATCTGCTTCTAAAGTATCTATAGAACTATCTCCAGTACCACAGTAGTTGCCAACTGCTTCACATACACAACCTGAATAATCACATTTATTATCTCCGTCATTATCATACCCATCTAAACAAGCGTCTGCAGGCTGTTCTTTTACGTCTACACTAGGCTGACCTACTTCTTCATTTTCACAAGCATCAGGGATCTTATCTCCATCACTATCTCTGAGATTTCTTATTCTAACAAACTTGCAATCAAGAGGAGTACATTCTTCATTACATTCATGGTCATCTAAACTACATCCGTTATCACATGTTTTACTCCAACCATCATAACACAATAAATCTTTTCCGCCTTCTCTATTTCTTTGACAATAACATCCTGCATTTTGTTTATCTTCTAATGTATTCACTCTATTCCAACGTGGGCATTGTCTTGTTGTTTTACCGCAATCTTCAACTTTATAAGCATCTGAGACGCAACTGCATTCATGACATTTACCAAATTGATCTTCCCAAGTGCGTAGTTCTGTTTTACCATCAACCTCAACACAAGTGTCAGCAGGGTTTTGACACTCTCCATTGTTTTCAATAACACCAGTACATTGCGCTTTTATACAGTTACCATTTTCATCAATACGATCCTTATCCTGTTTACAGCACCTTGGTCCGCCATTGTAATCATTTGAACAGTATTGATTAACATACTTCTCTCCTACATCGTCACCGCAGCATTCTGCGTAGCCAAATTGGTTATTCTTGTTGGGTACACGAGTTTCTCTAGAATAATCATAATAACTTGTAACTCCTCCTCCATCAGATCCTGTTCCATACTCTCCAACATCTGCTTCACCTGCTAAAACAAATGTGCTGCCGCCACATCTATTGTTACACCTGCTTATAGCAAAAGCATCACAGTCATACCATCCATAATTAGTTCCACTCCTTGCTCTGTAAGGTATAGCGTATCTATCGTCACCAGTTGCACCTGTATCAACAGCAGCTCTACTTGTGCTCCTTGTAGGGGTAACACATCTTCCTAGTGCATCTACATTATCTTTATAATAATTACAACAAGCTGTTTTCCCAGAAAACCATGCAATACTACTCCAAACTGATGATGAAGTGTATCTTCTCTGTTGCTGTAGATTCTCATTATAATCATCACCGCAGCATTCTTCTTCATAACGTGCATAACCACCGTCTGTTTTACTATCATACTCACCTACACCTGTTTCTCCTGCTTTAATCCAAGAAGTAGTTATGCTGTTTGTACCAGAACAACTATTGCACCTGGCTTGAGTACCGTCACAATCCTCCCACCAATTATAATTATAATAATAATATTTATTGCCGTTAGTATAGAGATAATAATAAATACTACAATAAGCAATCTTATCGTTTACATTAGCAGATGAAAGTGTTCCTGCGCTAAATCTAGGTACACAATTGCCATCTTTATCTATACAATTCTGTTTAGAACTACAGCAACCTATCTTTGATGGAGTACTGGCAGTAACCTTGTATTGATTGTATGGATTTTTATAAAAATAAGTTCTAGACTCTCCAGGATCATCACCGCAGCAGTTTGCAGTTACAATTGTACTTTCCTCAAAAGTAAGATCGTAGTTATCATAATAATTATATGTTCCAGAAGTTAAACAACTTCCAGCACTAATATCCCAATAATACCTTGCAGTAGCGCAGAAATAGCAAGATTCATCTTTCTCGCATTCAACTACACAATTGCCGTCTTTATCAAGGTAGTTCTTATCAGATTTACAACATTTGGCTCCACCTGTGTAAGTAGGTGAACAGTATTGTGTTACATATTTTTCATTTGCATCGTCACCGCAGCATTTTGCATCAGAAAGACCGCTATATTCACCTACATTCAGCTCTCCTGCAGTGATACCAATTGCGCCTCCACATACATTCTTACACCAATTTGATGGTACTGTATCACATTCAACCCATCCAGTAATATAAGGTAGAGCATATTTATCATTTCCAGTTGCACCTGTATTAACTGCTACACCATTGCCAGAACTACTCTTAGAAGTAACACATCCTCCAATTGCATTTACATTATCTTTAGGGTCATTACAACAAGCTCCTTTACCAGTAACCCATGCAACATTCCCATATGTAGGACTATTATACTTAGTCTGTACTCTGTAATTCTCACTATTATCATCACCGCAACAATCTGGATTTTGTGAGGGATATGAACTCATCTCAGGCCAACCAAAATCATAATCATCTTTATTGTTCTCTGTATTGCATGAACTTGTTGCACTTGCATCCCAATAATAATTTAATTCAGTACATTTATCGCAGTTTTCATCTAGGTTAAAACAGCTATTTTGAATACATCTGTACCCAGTAGGGCAATGGCTGTTTGTAGTACAATCTATCCATTGTCCACTTTGGCATACATCTGCATCTCCATCATCATTAAAATCATGTACTAAACCAGTATCATAGCATGTATAGGTGCTTACTCCTTGGCCAGGTGCATCATCTACGCAATCAGTTGCATCATCACAACACCATGTGCTTGGAGTTCCGTCTGATAGACCTTGTTCAGAGATTTTCCAGCCAAAATATACTTCTTTGTTGCAAACATGTTCATCGCCGTCAAAAGAAACCTTGAATTCTCCATTAGTATTGCCAAGATAATTGCCTAGATCAACCCACATGTCACGTATAGCAGTACTGCTTACACCTTGTCTATCCATTGGACCTAAACTTCCTCTTGTGCCTTGTGCATTTTGATAATTAAGATTACTGCCTGCATCTACTGAAGAATATGAATAAGCTAAACACAAATCAGTCTGTGAAGTTGTATAATCAGTTTTAACACCAAAATCTCCTTGACCAGGATGGTTATCATCATGATGACACCATAAACTGTTTGGATAAGTATCAGTTTTAGGCGCAGTCATACCTATTGTTTTACTTCTATACCCTGAAGATGATGTATCAGCCTCTGGCAATGTATCACCTTTCATCACTATATTACCCATACCAATATAATAACTTGGTTCACAATGGTTTATTTTAGCTTGCTGGATACAATGAGGTTCAGTTAAATCAGGGAACTCTCCTTGACAATTCACATAACCTGCATTGGTTGTTTCTCCGTCTACATGCATTTCACAGAAATAGCCATCTGGACAATCTGTATCAGTATTACATTGGATAGCTCTGAAATTTATTAAGTAATCCTGCCAACCACTTGATTCTCCTGCTATGTCGCTTACTAATCCTGCAAGATCATAGCCATCTACAATCTCCCACGCTGGAGTTTGTTTTGCCTTAAACCTGAATTCAACTATACGTTCATTGCCATTGGTTGTTGTTTTGCAACTAACTAGTTCAGTGTATTCTGGACCATCCAGAGAATTACTAGATTTAGAACCAAAACCTCCTCCTTCACAAGTAAATTGATTATCAGTAAAAATAAATGAGTCAGGATGCCATGCAAAATTACCTCTTGGATTCTCCCAATGAGTATCTTTGAATATCATTGCACGCATACCTTCATTACCACCAATATCTGCACCACCATCAGGATCCTCTACAGTGAACGTGATTGTATAGACAGTACTATCATCCTTCATAACTGTGCCTGTATTAAGTGTAAGTGATTTTTGTACAGGTGGTTGATTACAAACCTCAACACAATTCCCATCTTCATCTACAAACTTTCCAGGAGTACAACAAGCATGAACATCTACAGGAGTATTTGGACATTGCTCAGCATATTCTTCATTAGAGTCATCACCACAGCATTCAAACTCTCCTAGAGGTCCGCCATCTGCTTTGCTGTCATACTCACCTACACCAGTTTCACCTGCTTCTGCCCAGTTATAACCTGCATCTTCACATCCACTCTTTGCATAATCTACATCTAACCAATGTTCAGAACCAATATTACATCTTACTTTCTTGTCATTAGTTACATCTGGTACTTGTATACTCTGAGTATTAGAATAACAAACTCCGTTCATGACACAATCCTCACTATTACTACAACAGGCAACATCAGTACTAAGATCATTCCAACTTACATGATACGCATCCTGAGTCTTCCAAGCTAACCTTGAGTTGTATTCTTCTTCTGCGTCATCACCGCAACAACTTTCCTGGCCTTTTATACCTTCACCTGTAGTCTCTCCGAAAACAGCTGAATTATAATTCGCAGCAGTACAATAATCACGTTCGCCATCTACATCCATCCACTCACCATCAAATGAGCAGAACGCTTTTTTATCGTTTGTTACACCACTAATTTCACCAATCGAGCTTGGAACAACACATTGCCCATTATAAACACAAGAATCTTTTACTTTACAACAAACAGCATCACCTGTGCTGCTTGCCCAGCTGATATGAAACTCGTCATTGTCCTTATGAGCTAACCTTGTACTGTATTCTTCTTCTGCATCATCACCACAACAATAATCTCCAGAAGCATCAACACCATCACACCTAGCTATACCTCCTTCACAAGGAGCATTCGTCCAAGTCTTTGTACAAGCAGAAGAACTTCTATCTTGATCACATTCATTATCTATCCCATCATTATTAAAATCAGTACCTGCACGTGCTCTATTACATTCTGGAAGAGTACAATCAGTACATCCGCCTACACCATCACATTTCTTAGTGCACTTCACTACCTCGGCTTTATCGCAAATGTATTTACCCTCTTCACAAACACAGTTCTGGGTTGCGTAGCAGCTTTTGGATTGTTCACCGCAAGATTCTGTATCAGTATAATAAGAACAACACGATTCTGCGCCTTCTAAACGACAATCTACAGTACTAGCATCACATTTATCTACATAAGAGCAGGTACCACAACTATATCTCCAAATATAACTTGCTGCTTCTGTACATTGTCCAGATTCAGAAACACAAACTCCAGTCTGCCCTTTTAATGTGCTTGCAGTAAATGTAGTACTACAACTTCCAGTCTGCCCTATGATATCGCTGCATTCTACTCCGCAGGGTGCAATGCAGTCAGTCTGTAACAAAGTAGACAATCCATCTGGGGCAATGCTTCCACCTGGACTGACTGTGACCTCACTATTTATAGTCCAACCTGCTGGGCACACAGGTAATGTGCTACATCTGGTATCATAGGTTACAGTACATATGTTCTTTTTATTATCAGATGCTGCTGAACCTACAAAATCATGTATCCTACAATTGCTAGTCTCTGTTGCAGACTCTATTCCAAAGATTTCATACGTATCCTCACAATCAGAAGGCGCACATCTCCTAACAGTGCCATCAAGATTCCCTTCACACTTACCAGAACAACATGTTGAATCACTTGAAGTAGTTTGGGCAGTTGCTTTTAGATAATATAGCTTTTGTCCAGACCCTAAATAAATAATGTGGACATTGTTATTAGAATCTACTTTCACACGTGGATGTGAAGAATAGTATGCATTATCTGATAATGTTGATAAATAAAACAATTTATCTTCTGCATCATATACAGCAAGTTTTACTTTACCAATACTGCCTACATTAGAATTCCATACCGCATAGACGTTACCGTTCTTATCTACGTCAATGTCAACATTATCCTCTCTTACATACCCGCTTGTTTGTGAATCCAATAATTCATTTTTTACTTGTTCACCTTTTGAACTAAATTTAAAATATTCTACTCTTATTGTAGTTTGTTGTCCAAAAACCACATGTACGTTATCATCATTATCAACTTTAATCGCACCTGAATGAATTGGTGAGTATGGATAATAATCTTGGTTATTAATCTTTACAGTCTGCCATGTAACTCCGTTGTCTGAGCTTTTCATGTATTTTCCATTGTACACACTTGATCCAATCGGAGGTTTTGTTGCTGTAAGTATATGTATCACACCCTGTGAATCGATATCTGAATCAAGCACCTCATTTTGTTCAGGGATAGAATGTAGTTCTGACGATTCTCCAGAAGTAGGATACATCACGTGGTATGCGTCGTGTACAGAGCCTTGTGAGACCCAGGTACTTATTACAAAGAAAACATGAGCATTGCCTTCTGGATCAATAGAAATAGAACTGGCGTCATCTTCCATTCTCCCGCTTTGTAAACTTACATCCTCTCTTGTACCAGAAGCACCTATTTGGTAGTAGATTTCATTTCTTTTTGGGCTTGACCAGCTTAAATGCGGTATTCCTGAAGAGTCTATATCAATTCCTTTCAATGACCAACCTTCTTCATATACTGTACTGATCGGATCTGAGCTTCCTGTAGGTGTTTTCCTATAATATGTATTGCCACCAGAATAATAAATAAAATGCACATTATCTTGATCATCAATATCCATTTCAGGATTAAGAACTCCAGTTGCAATGCTCGTTGACTCTCCCCAATTAAGTCGTCTTTCTTCAGAACACGTCTCTCCAAGAGGCAAGCAATCATCTCCAGCTTGGTATTCATATATTGCGTTTTCATTTCCAGGGTAAGAATAATATATCTTCCCATTAAGCTGAACACCATAAGCATCTAGGTATTGAGGTAGACTAGTATATGTGCTTGGTATGTCATCGCATTGTGACCACGTGTTTGTAGCAGGGTCATAGATTTCAAATGTTTTTATCATCTCATGGACAGTACCCCCTCCTATAATGTATATCTTATCTCCAATGGTTACAGCTTTATGTCCCCAACGTTTCTGAAGCATTGTTCCTACATTAGTCCAACTATCTGTTGAAGGGTCATACTCAAAAATCGTGTCAGTATTATAATTTATATTTGCAGTACTTGTTCCTCCAAAAACATAGATCTTACCATTGAATACAGCTGTAGCAAGATATCCTCTTGCTTCAGGTAAAGGTGCTTTTTCAGTCCATTTATCTGTTACAGGATCATACATATCAACCTTATCCCAAACAAACTTGTGTGCGGAACCACTAACAACCTTATCTGATTCTCCGCCAATAGCATATAATTTTCCGTTTAAGTTTACCATCTGGAAATATTCTCTTGTACGAGGCATTTCAGCTAAACTTTTCCAGGTTTTTGTTTTTATATCATATGCTTCAAATTGTTTACACATTCCTTGAATATGGCCTGGGCACCGATAGCCATACATCGATCGGCCACCTGCATAATAGATCTTATCATTGAGTATTACAGCTGAACCAGAAGACCTAGGGGTAGGTAAGGGGTCTGCATTTGCCCACATACCATAAGATAAATCATAGATCTTCATATTATCATAAGGTTTTCCTGCGTCAGACCCGGCTAGAATATATAATTTATCCTTTGTTGCAGCAAATGACCTAGTGCCGGTTAGATCTGGAATATCAACCAGTTTCTTCCATTGACTAGTACATTCAGGACAAGGATCGTTTCCACATTCGCCGCATTTATTGAGGCCATCTGTAGAACACCCACCTTCACAATTATTCTGCGGACCACCACAAACCTCTCCAGAATAGCATTGGCAAGTACAAGTACCAAACTCATAAACATAACAAGAACCCCTGACACACTCAAGAGTACCACCCACACAATGGCTATCTGGGTAGTAAGTGAAAGCAGCTGAATTAAGATTAAGGCTTCTTGGACTTTGTTTAATACAATAACCAGATGGAAATCTAAGAGTACTACCCAACCAACACTCACCATGAACCACACTAACTAAGATTAAAACAACTAACAAAACCAACATCCAAATTCCGATTCTTTTTCCTTTTGTCATTTTTCGAAATAATAAGGATGGCAACTACTCGAAGGACTCTTGCTGGATAAGGGAGTGGCAAGAACAAGATTCAAGCAGCTGCCGTGTCCTTTTAAAAAAACATGAATTGGTGATAAAATTGAAAATAAGCGCATAAAACTCTCTAGAATCTTCTCTAAATATGTGTCTCTA
>CAZJZJ010000012.1:17647-22218 GCA_964550525.1 uncultured Methanosarcinales archaeon | reverse complement strand
AATTGAAAATAAGCGCATAAAACTCTCTAGAATCTTCTCTAAATATGTGTCTCTACCTCTTTTTCTAGGAAACATTCCTAAGCCACTCCCTTTTTAACTAATTTCGGGATTTTTATTTATAAATGTTACTGTTTTTTAGAACTAAAAGAGTATTTTCTTATTTATGCTTAGGATGTCTATGTCCCATCTTTCTTCTTCTGTGTAGTTCTTCTATGTGGCTGATTTTGTTTTTAAGTACATCCTTGAAATCACCGTTTTGGTATTCGTTGATCATCAAGGAGATGTGTTCTCCTCCTAAGAAATGTGGTAGAATAACATAATCTGCACCAGCTTCATACATCTCTAAAGCTTCTTCTACTTGGCTGCCAGTTACCATGACTATTATTTTCTTGTTTATCTGTTTAGCTTTCTTGATCAGTAATAGATTATCAAATTTATCAGGTACTGTAGATATCAAAATCTGGGCAGTTTTTATGCCCATGCGTTCAATTACTTCAGTATCTCCTACATCTCCGTACATACAGTGGACTTTTTCCTCAATAAGGTCTCTTACAACCTCTGGGTTAAAATCTACAACCAATAAAGATTTCTTTACTTTCTTCAATGTTTTTACAACACTATAACCTATCCTGTTGTATCCGCATAGAATAACCTTGAATACTCTTCTTTTTGGCATATGTTCGAAATGTTTAGGGGTTGTGCTGAGTTTCTCAAATATAGAAAGGCGTTTTGAGAATTTCTGATATACCTGGTTATCGTATTTTATGAAATATGTTGAGACTATGAAAGTTGACATAGCTAGTATCAATGCAAATGAAAATATATTGTTGCTTATATGTCCTAGAGCAAGACCTTGAGCTACAATAATCAGGGAAAACTCTGAACTTTGTGCTAGGGTAACTGCTGTAAGGAAAGAAGGCCTTTTTTTGTAGCCAAAGAAACTTGAGATTGCCATAATTATCCCGGGTTTTATCATTACTACTATCAAGAAGAATACAATTAAAGGTATAATGAACCTAGTGAAATCAGTCATAACTAGCCCCATACCTAGTGATACAAAGAATATTGTAGAGAAGAAATCCCTTAATGACCTAACTTTACCTTCTATCTCTACATTATAAGGTAGATGCCCAAGTGTAACCCCTGCTATGAATGCACCGATTGCTATTGAGAACCCTGGTGCGCTTAATGTTTTCAATACTATCTCATGCAATATAACTCCAGGCAAAAACCTGTTCCATAAAGCAAGTACTATGTTGCCGAATTGGTTGAATAGCAGCGCGAATAAGAAACATACTGCAATTGAACACAACATTAGTAGTTCCTGAGATTTAGCAGCCATCTTGAATAATGCAGGGAATAGATACCTGCCAACAAAGTAAGCTGCACCTATAAGGATTAATCCTTTAACAAAACTTCCAAGTATAACTAGGAACGAAAATGTGTTGATTGAAGTAAGTACAGTCATTGCAACTATAGCAAAGAGATCTTCCATCAATAAAATACCTAATACCATTCTTCCATGCAATGTCTCTAATTCTTTTTTATCTGAAAGTAGTTTAATGACAACCATGGTGCTTGAGAAGGATAATATCAATCCCATGTAAGCTGCACTTAAAGACCTGAAACCAAAACCCATTGCAACTAATACACCTATAGCAAACATCACAAAGATAAGTATAATCCCTCCAATCGAAGAGACAAATGCTACATTCCTTAATCTTTTAAAATCAATCTCTAGCCCTACAATAAACAACATAAAGGCAATACCTATCTCAGAAAGCGTTGAAATAACTTCCATGTTTGTAATCAATCCAAGGACTGGCCCAATAAGTAGCCCTGTAAGTACATAAGCAGGGATCAAAGGCTGTTTAACGAGTTTTGCAACTATAGCTCCGATTGTCGCAATAATGATCACAATTCCAATATCCGTGAATATCCCATTAATCATCTATTTTACCTCTTTCTTAAGCAGCTTTTTAATATCTTCCAAACTAACCAGTTTCTTTGACAAGACTAAATTATCCCCAACTTCATACCAATATATCTCTGAACCTGTTTCTATATTCAGGTCATCCCTTGCTTCAAGCGGCAATGTAACCTGGCCTTGTTTTGTCAGTTTAACCTTTGATATGAATTTTGTCATTTTCGTTGATTATTAATATTAATAACACTCTTAATAGTATTAATATTATTAATCATATATAAACTTTGTGGTTTTTAGAAAGAAAACACTACCTAAACAAACTTATCCAGAAAAGGGCTTTTATCTACATAGACCATGAATAATCCCAAAAGTATTCCAAGGATGACGTTCACTACAGAGAGTACTCTTAGGTTCATGTACTGGAAAAATGGTAATGGGATTAATGCGAATAATAAGAATACCAGTATAACAAAAACAAAAGGCAGGAATAGGATATAGTTCTTATGTTCTGGCCTGGATAGGTCAAGCATTGAAGGCCCGACTAAAACAGTCAATAGGCAAGGCAGTAGTCCAATACCAACAACATAGATTGCTTCTTTTGTTGTTAATGAGATTATCCAGATTAAAATTAGAAGCACAATCAAGTTTACAACCAAGTCAAGCTGATCCTTAACATTAGCCTGTTTTCTTGGCGGAAACAGTAATTTTTTAGAAGGTTTTTTCTTAGGAGCATGCTCTGTTGCTACTGCATTGACTGCACGTGTTATTATATCATAGGAATGCCCATGGTTCAATAGATGCGCTCTGATTGCTTTAATATGGTGGCCGTGATGCAGCTGTTCTTTTATGTATTTAACTAAAGAATCATGCAACTCTGTCTGCATCTCTTTCTTCAAAGTAAAGCCTGGCTTAACTTCCTCTTGTTTTAGATTACTCCTTTTAACCTCAACTATAGCTTCCTCTACTAAGTTACGCTGATGACCTTTGTTCAGAAGAATCTCTCTTATGTGGGGAAGAGAATGCCCCTTAGCCAATTCCTGGTCAATATACTTCACCAACTCTTTTTTCATGAAATACTCAAATCTATCTTGCATAAACTTATTTTAGGAAAGGTGGTATATAAAGGTTACTGAAAAAAAGCATAACACATTAACTCTTTCTTTTCTTTGAAAAATACGTTCTAAAATATCTTATCAACCAGTAAATAATTGTAAGAAAGAGTAAAATTACAAAATAAATAGAGAAAGGGTCTGTACTATGAATCACTTCAGTTCCTCTTATCAGTATAGTCTTTTCAACAAATCTAGGTTCTGATGAAACTGCAAACAATCTTACTAGTAAATTGTGTGAAATAATTATCAAAAATAATGGTATAATCAATAAGTACATAAAAGCAGAAAGCAGATATGATTGTGCTTTCTTAACTTTTGTAGAGGTTTTCATAACATAGATTAGATTAAATAAATAATAAAGCCCATAAATAATGGATATAGTAGACAGAGACAAAGCTAAACCCATAATATAAAGATATTTCTCTAGGATTATAGTGGTTTCAATCATAATTACTCACTCAAAAATTTCCTACTTAAAACAAACTATAAGATCTCCAGGGCACTCTGTTTCTACTCTTTCAACAACTGGATTCTCTTCTAAATCATAGATAACAACTGCTCCAGTAATACTGTTACCTGAATTCTTTGGCGGCAAATGAACACCAACCTTTATTCCCATCGGAGAAAAAGCTAACATAGTAAATATAATAGCTACTGCAATAATGGCCAATCCTTGATGAAATCTGTGCATCTTGACCTTATAAATGGCATTAGAGGTATTTAAGTCTTTTGGTTTTTAGGTAAAATTTAATAATAACTTATATTTACATTGATCCTATGACAACCTTAATAGCATCTGTATCCAGTGGCAAAGGCACTTGGACGCAGGTTGTAAAGCTGATTAATGGCCAGGAATGGGATAACATTATCATTGTAACCAACCAGTTCGGTTCAGAGAAGTTTTCTGCAGAGAAAGAATTCGAAAAAATAATCATCGAACCATTTGGAAAACCAATCTCAGAATTAGTAGAAGCAATAAAATCTCAGCTTCAGGGCAAAATAAAAGGCACAGAAGTCGCTTTAAACCTTGTTTCAGGAACTGGCAAAGAGCACATGGCAATTATTTCTGCAATTATGAAACTTGGTTTTGGATTTAGGTTAGTTGCAATGACTCAGCAGGGTTTTAAAGAAGTTTAACTCTTGTTTTATCACAAAAGGCCGTCTGTGCCATTATTGGCATTGTTGACGTAGTCAATAATGGCATGGCCAGAGGAGACTTTGCGAAGCAAAGGCGAGTAGGGCTTTTGGGAAAAAACTAAGCCCCAATAACCTTGAATGCCCTATCGATAATATAAACAGGGTATCCTTTGTTTAGAAGTGCTTTTCTTATTTCAGCTTGTTTATGTCCTTCAAAGATTAGTTCTTTTATATCAGCAGTTATCCCGCGTATAAAACCATTGAACATCTTATCTTCTTCTTGTTCAACTTTAGCAATGGCTTTAAGTATCATCTTAGGAGGTATCCCTCCTTTAGAAAGAATCTTTTTGATGTCTGTTTTTGAAACACCTTTTTCCCTGTGTTTCTTAATCACC
>CAZJZJ010000012.1:16471-17637 GCA_964550525.1 uncultured Methanosarcinales archaeon | reverse complement strand
TGCTGGTTTTTTCAACCTTATCCTGTTCTTTTAATTCATGGTCCCTTATCAAGCCAAACTTACTGAAATGGATAATTAGTATGCCTAGGAGAGGTATCAGCATTAAAGGAAGCATTAAACTGAACAAGCCATGCTCTTTTTCAACCTCTTCAATTATATCCTCTTCAACCTTCTCAACCACAGGCATAGAAACAGATTTTTCAAGTTCTTCAACCTTAACCTCTTTCTTAACTTCATAGCTTAGATCAACTTCAGAGTCTAAAACAGGGAACTGCCACATGATAACTGGGTCAGGTTCAATAACTACAAAGTTTTCATTATAAAAAATAAGCTCTTCAATATTCTCAGCAATATCCTTAGGTATCTGTTCATATAAAGAGAAATTGTAAACTGGTTTCAGTGGCTTAATCTTAACAGTGATTATAGATCTCTTTTTCTCTTCTTCAACCACATAATTAACTTTCTTGTTAATCACAACAGCTTCTCTAGCTTTTTCAACTTTTTTCTTTAACTCTTCAGTTTGTTTCTTAACTTGCTCTAATTCTTGTTCAATCTCAACTTGTTTCTCTTCAAGCCTTTGTTCGATTACCTCTTTTTTTAATTCTTTCAACTCTTCGATTAATTCCTTTGTTTTCTTTTTCTCATATTCTTTCTGAGTGATTAAATCTGTTAATTGCTCAACCTTTACATCTTCAGCTTCAACCTGTAATATCTCAATATCTCCTTGTTCTTCAACAACAGGCCTATCTTGGATTACAATCTCAGGCTCTACTTCAGTTACTTCAAGAATAAGTGTCTTTTTTACTCTTGTGTTGATTGTCTTTTTAACAATCTGTCTTTTAATCCTTTCCTCTTCTTCTTTTTCATCTTCAATCGCATTCTCAATCAGCTCGTTTTCAAGCTCAGTATTTTGGTTATCTTGTGTTACAGTTTCTATTATTTGTTCCGATTGCCTGATCTGTTCTTCTATTCCTTGAATCTGTTCTTGATTTGCATCTGTTTCTTGTAACTCAGCTAATGTTTGTCCCAGCTCTTGTCTTTTTCTATTCTCTTCTATAATCTCTTGTCTTCTTCTTCTTATTTCAGCCTTTCTTGCTTCTTGTTCTTTTTTTAATCTTTCAACCTCTTTTTGTGCCAATTCCTGCTCTATTCTTTGTTGTTCCAGT
>CAZJZJ010000012.1:0-16461 GCA_964550525.1 uncultured Methanosarcinales archaeon | reverse complement strand
GCATTATCTAATTGAATGTTTTGTTCTGTATTGTCTTCTTGATTCTCATCAATATTCCCTATTATCTGCCCTACATTATCTTCTGCTTGTTGGAGTTCTTGCTGGCTGTTTTCTATCTCAGAATTAATCTGTTCAATATCATTGTTTATGTTTTCTTGCTCATTGTTATCTCTACCTCTACCTTGGCCCTGATTTGTGTTATCGTTTTCTTGTGGTTGTTGAGTTGTACCTTCCTCTGTTCCAGTATCTTGATTATCACCAGGTGTATCTAGCTGTGTATCGTCACCTGCCTGAGGCTGATCCTCTGTTCCTGTATCTTGATTATCACCATCTGTATCTGGCTGTGTATCGTCACCTGCCTGAGGCTGATCTTCTATTCCTGTATCTTGATTATCACCATCTGTATCTGGCTGTGTTTCTGGTTCATCATCTTGTTCTGGTGGGTCTTTCTTAACAACAACATTACTTTCGTCTTCTTTAATCTTTAAACTCATTGTTTCCAATTTAGTCACTGTACCTTGTTTAAGAAGAAGCTCAACATGATATTCTCCTGCATCAGAATAAGAATGTTCTGTATCACAGCTTTCGCTTGAACTGCCATCTCCAAACTGCCAATGGCACTCAACACCTGTCCTTACAACAGCTCTTAGACTAGGCTTTATCTTAAAATCAATCTTCTGGTCAACCTTAAACTCATACTCACTTGGCTTATGTATCAGTTTCTGGCCAGATGTAGCTTGCTCAAACATATTTTGTTGCTGGAAAACATCAAACACAACACCTGTATCATCTGCATAGTCATCACCATTATTATCATCTTTAGCAGCGAAAACAGCATAAACTAGAAGAAAAACTACAAAAAACACACAAATTAACCTCTTACACCTCATTTTTATATTAAAACAGCTTAGAAGTATATATATTTTGCGTAGAAAACTACATCAATTCCATCATGTCTCTGGTCATCTTTCTATCCTTTGGGTCAGCTGCATCATATGCACATTGAGAAATCAGTGAATGAGCAAAATCCATCTCAAAGGGGCCATTAAACCTATACAAGTTATTCTTAAACTTACTAAAGGCAGCGGTAAGACGCTGTTGGAACTCATTCTGTTTTTTAGCATCAAGCCCTAAATATTCAACAGGGATATTTTTAGATATCTCTAATACATCCTCAGATATAGGATACTTGCCTGTCTGTTCAAGCAGGGTATACATCATAACTTCGTATTCTTTGACTAATTCAGCGTGCTTAGACCAAAGCTTCTTACCATGTTCTGATCTAGCTAAATGATCAGCAGCTTCTTTTTCAATCTCATACATCTGTTTACAAACCTTGCAAATGTTCCCAAAAGTTGCTTTTTCATTATCACATGCTACATAAGTGCTGTCATTAACTTTCTCTTCAATCCTTTGGTAAGCTCGCAAATACTTCTCTGTAGATTTAGTCGCAGTATCAAAAGAATACTTACTCTTTACAGAAGA
This sequence comes from uncultured Methanosarcinales archaeon, assembly GCA_964550525.1. GTDB lineage: Archaea > Nanobdellota > Nanobdellia > Woesearchaeales > JANQNQ01 > CAZJZJ01. Next base: position 14,976 of record CAZJZJ010000012.1, on the reverse strand, counting down.
CTGTAAAACTTTCTCTCTCAATGTATCAGACTTAATAGGCTTTACAATATCTCTAAGTTCCATCTTATTCCCGTTATGATAGAACATTGCACCTGCCATGTCTCTGTATAATTCATCTACTTTAGCTAAATCTTTAGGATTAATTCCTTCATAAGCCTGTAAAACACCATCAAGTTCTGCACGCCATTCAGTTTGCATCGCGTGAACTAAAGTGTGATATCGATCATTATCTATCTCTTCCCCTAAGAATTCTGATACCATTAACCTTGCTACCCATAACTTGGCTGCTACATTCATTGTTGTATGCATATCTTGTTCCCTCTAAAAAAACGAATCTAAGCTGGTTTTTAAATGTTTTCTTGGGCTTGGCGTGAAAATCACGTAAGCGCATCCTCAGTTATCTCTCGGAAGGAGTAGTAAAAGTTTATATAATCATGGTGCTTTTGTGCTGTCATGAAGTATAATATAGCCAAGCATGAGCTAATTGGTTTAATATTGATTTTCTTAGGTGCAACTAGCCTAGGTATAGGTCTTTATATCTCGTTTTGGGGTGCAGTCAGGCCTTTGTTTTATGGCAGCACTGAATACTTAATCAGAAACAAAGAACTGCTTTTGTTCCCGCTTTTCTACGGCGGCGGTGCACTACTTTTAACCTTAGGTGTAATTGAATTAAAGGAGATGCGGCCAGGCAGAAAAAAATGGTAAAAAAGAAATCCAAAGAACGCATATTAAAGAGAATCGAGAAGCTTGAAATAGTTGAATACGGCTTAAAAGAATTCTTACATGGATTATTAATTGGTTTGTTTATTGGTTTCTTCTTAGCGCTATTTTTTATATAATTTATATAAAACCGAAATCTTTTTATATTCTGCCAGAACTATTTTTTATTTAGTATGGCATATCACGTAAAAGCTGAGGGGAAAACATCTATTGATAAAGTGGGTGGATGTATTGAAGGCTTTGTTGGCGGTATTCAAGAAGTTATCGCGAATTGCTTTGATGATTACAAGATTAATTCTCATTCTCTTGATGGAAAATCTTTCAAAAAAAGCTATGACTTAAAGGGTGATGAACTAATTGCAGCAGAAGGTACTTATAGGAGATTAACTCAAGATGAATGTTATGTTTCTGTTAATTTAATGTTTGATGGTCGCAAAATCTCAAGCAAGAAACATAAAGTTGTTTTACAGATGATAGAATATCTAAAGGGTCTTGGGTTAAAACCTGAATACAGTGTAGTCAGCACAGAAAAAACCCGTAAAGGTGCACTTAAATTTTGGGCAGATCGTAACTCCAAACACCGGATCCGCAGAAGCTTTGAACAAGAAGCAGAGGAATAAACTTTATATACTTCTCTAATTCTCTGTTTTATTGAGGGGAAGTTCATGGAACTTGATAAGGCTGACAGGATTAAAGAAAAACTTCTACAAATTGAATCAGATGAAGAACGATTCTTTGAATGGTTAAATTTGGACCAAGCAGGAGCAACTTACGTAAATTTAGGAATAGATCAGCCTAGAAGAGAATATGAGTTAATAACAGAAAGCAGGCATGTTGCTGAGATATGGAAGGGGATTGACGAAGCAAGGCAGAATGGCCATCGAAAACTGATGGAATGGGGTATTAATAGTTTATTGGGATATGATGGGCCAGGACCAGGACCTTTTTCTTTTAGTGATACACCTACAACTGCAAAAAAATACGCATTAGAGCTTGCTGTAGAACTTGGAGATGAAAGAAGAATCCTTGATGCTGCTGAAAGGGTAGTAAAGAAAGGGTTGCATTTTGAAGTCTATCAAGCTAGTTTCCATGTGCATTCTGATAGGTATAGGCACAGAAGAGATATTTGTGTAAGACAACCTGCAGTAGAGTTGATGCTAGATGATGATCCATTCAAAACATATTATACAGCAAAAAAACAAGAAGATGAGTCTGCTGTTTGGTTGGCAGGTCGTGAGATGGCTAAGAAAGACCCTTTTAGAACATATGCAATTGGAATTGAAAAAAATGACCACACTTTGCAAGTTATGGCAAAGAGGCCTATGATTAAGGGAGATAGAGTGAGAGCTTACTTGTTAGGTATTGAAAATAATGACCCTGACTTATTGTATGAAGCAAGGAATGCTTTAGTCAAAGAAGAAAACCCTTGGAAGGTTTATGACCTTGCAATTGAAAATAATGACACAAAGTTACTAAAAAAAGTGATGCCTACACTGGTAAAAGAAGACCCATTCAATGCTTATGACCTTGCAATAGAGTACAAAGACCCAGTTCTTGAGAATATGTGCATCCAACCTATGATCGATAAAGACCCAAAAAGTGCTTACAGGATAGGTCTTAGAGACATGAACCTTGATTTAGTAGAACAAGCAATGATTGGTCTTAATAAAAAGCGTAAGGCAGCAGAAGAAAGAGGTAGAACTTATGACAGGCACCCATGGACTGAGGATAAAGAGTTTACTAAGTGGGATGCACTGAAGCAGATTACTAAGGATATTCAGGAAAAGAAACCAGGAGTACCTTCTTATCTTTACGCAGAATCTGTTGTGGTCTAAGAACGTCTACTCATAAGTCCTTTTCTTAGGAACTTTTTTCTTTTTAAAATCATTCAAAGCTTTCCTGAACAACTTCTTTCCCCATTGTGTTGGGTACTTGCAATCCAGGCAAGCCATGCATAGATCTTCTTTAGGCAGGCCAAGTGCTTCAAGCAAGCCTTGTTTAGTCATGTAAACCAAAGAATCAGCACCTATTTTCTTAGCAATCTTTGCACACATTTTCTCATCTACTTTGTCTTTGCAAATGTCTTTTAGATAATGGGGCACCATTAGTTCAGAAACAGTTGACATGTCTATGCCATAGAAACAAGGAGCAATTATTGCAGGGCAGCTTACTCTTAAGTGCACTTCTTTAGCTCCACCAACCTCCTTAAGATAAGAGATTAGTTTCTTGCAAGTAAGCCCACGCACAATACTATCGTCAACCAATAAAACCTTTTTTCCTTTCAGGATTTCTCTCATTACAGTGAACTTATCTCTGATTCTATCCTCTCTGCTCTGGCCTTCAATAAAAGTTCTGCCAACATACCTGTTCCTGATCAAACCTTCTTTTACAGGCACTTTAAGATGAAAAGCCATTGAATCTCCCATTGGCTTAGAAGTATCTGGTACAGGTACAACCACAAAATCATCGTCTATCTTTAAAGGCTCTAGTTCAGCAAGTTTCTTGCCTAACCTTGTTCTAACCTGATAAACAGAGACATTATTCAGTTTAGAAGAAACGTTAGCGAAATAAACCCATTCAAACATACAATGTGCTTTTCTTTTTGAAGGCGCATACCTTTTAATCTGCACTTTACCGTTTTTTATATGTATCATTTCTCCTGGATCTAAAGATCTGAAATCTTCTACACCGCAGTTGATCAAGGCATTGCTTTCAGAAGCAACCAGGAACATACCATCTGTTTCTCCATAACATAAGGGTCTAATACCAAGAGGATCCCTTATAATTGCCATATCGCCTTTTGCATTCATATAAGCAATATTATAAGCACCATCAAAGATCTTGCTTAGATTAGAAAACACCTTTGTCATTTTAGGCTCTTTACTGCCTTTAAATTCTCTAGATAAATAATGCATAATAATCTCAGTATCATTATCATGGATTATATGGTAATCAACCTTTTTTTTCATAAGCTGTTGTTTTAATTCAGTGTAATTAGCAAGATTACCATTAAAGCAGAAAGAGAACCATTTCCATTTCCTGCCATGATGCCGTTCAAAAGGTTGTGCAAGGTTTTTGTTATCAGCTCCGCAGGTTGCATACCTTGTATGGCCTATACCTTTACTACCTTTGTACCTGAAAAACAATGCACCTTTCTTAAGCCTGTTGTTAAGCTTGAAAACCTCTGCAACTGGACCAAGATCTTTGTAAGTGTCTATAATCTGTCTTCTATCTTGATTAAAAGTAGTCATACCTGCACTTAACTGCCCTCTATTCTGCATGTTAATAAGAAGCCTATATAGAACTGGAACAACATTCTGGACTTTGCAGTCTTTCTTAAGGAACACAGCTGCAATGCCGCATTCATCTTTTACTTCGCCGCCCATTGTATAAAAACAGGGTTGTAAGCCATATAAAAAGGTTGTGTTTTTACTACTTAATCCCTACAAAATCCAATACGTTATAGCAATCCAGGATGCATACTTCAGCACTAATCCTGAGAAAGAGTATTTTATTGTAGTCCTGAAATCATACCTTTCTAGACCTGCGATTAAAAGCACTATTGGTGATGATAAAGGAAACAAGTTGAAGAAGAAAATAACGTGTTTCCCGTATCTCCTTACTAATCGCTTAAACTTATCATGCTTTTTAGTGCCAATCATGTTTTCTATAATATGACTTGGTAATGCGTATCCTATAGCATAATCAATAACTTGAGCAAGTAAAGCTGTAACCAAAGCAATTATACCTAACATCAACCAATTATATCCCATAGCCATGTAATAAGGTATCAATGCTTCTACTGGGATAAGCAAAAAAAACAAATAACCAGCGAAATTAACAATTGTAAATGATGTAAGAGTCGGCTGTTTCTGTGCAACAATATTCTTGCCCAAAGTCAAAGACAATATAACAATCACAAGAATAAAACCTACAACTGCAACAATAGTAGATTTCTTCGGCTTACGCAAACGAAGAACCTCTCTAAGTTTCCTCCTCTTTTTCTTTTGCATGGGAATTAATTTAGGGTTAGGGTTTATTAATCTTACTATAATGGCAAAGTCAAGACCGTCTGTGCCATGGATGCTATGAATGCACAGCATTCATGGCATGGCCAGGCGAGGCTTTGCTGAATGTGTTTTTATGAAGCAAAGACGAGTAGGGCTTGACTTTGCCACAAAAAACAATGCGAAACTTTAAAAACCTCTAAAATTTCCTTTCTTAACATGAAAACACTATTCATAGAAGCAAAATCAGATGTTCAAGTGGAGTTATATGACACAGCAATAAAAGAATTGCCAGAAAAGATAGCCTTAGTCACAACAATACAGTTCATTGACTCATTGCCCAAGCTAAAAACACAGCTTGAACAAGCTGGCAAGAAAGTTATTCTGGTTAAAGGCAAAAGAGCAAAACATGAAGGCCAGATGCTTGGTTGTGATATTATCTCAGGGATAAAAGCAGATGTAGATGCATTTTTGTATATTGGCGATGGTTTGTTCCATCCGAAAGCTTTGTTGATTAAGAATGAAAAGCCTGTTTTCACTTTTAATCCTTTCAACAAAAGTTTTAAAAAGTTGGATCAAGCAGAGATTGAAGCAATCCTGAAAAAACAAAAAGGCGCTTTACTGAAATATCATTCTTCGAAAGAAATCGGCATCTTAGTAACCACAAAACCAGGCCAACAACAACTAAAAAAAGCACTTGACCTAAAAAACAAGGTCAAAGACAAAAACTTCTACATATTCCTTTGCGACACTCTTGACTTCAATGACTTAGAAAACTTTCCTTTCATAGAATGCTGGGTCAACACAATGTGCCCAAGGATTGGTTACGATGATACAATTAGGTTGAGAAAGCCGGTTGTAAATATTGAGGAGATATGATGAAAACCTGGGATTCTCTTTACAAGGAAAAAGGAATTGTCCAGCCAGAAGTTTCAGGCTTTGTAAAGGATGCTGTTGAATTTTTCGAAGAACAAAGATTAACAAAGATACTTGATCATGGTTGTGGTACAGGTAGGCATACTTCATTCTTATTAGAACATGGTTTTAAAGTTTGGGGTTGTGAAATCTCAGAGAATGCATTAAAGATTGTTAAGGAGATGATTAAGGAGGTAGAATTTAAAAAATGTGATATGACTTTTTTACCTTATGAAAATAATTTCTTCGATGGCGTATTGTCTCATTTTGTAATAAATCATGGTAAAATAGCAGATATTAGGAAAGCAATCTCAGAAATCTACAGGGTTTTAAGAGATAAAGGTATGTTGTTTCTAGCTGTACCTTCTATAAAGCACCAAGAATCTCATACAGGGGAAGAAATTGAACCAAATACTAAAATAAATATTGATTCAATTGACGGAGATCTGCCTCATCATTATTTTATAGAAGAAGAGATTAAGGAATTATTTGATGACTTTGAGATATTAAGTTTAAAGCATATCACTTATCAAAACCAGAAAGATCTAACAAAAAAAGGAGCAGCGTATATTTTGTATGCAAGAAAATGAAAGGTAAGATCTTATACAAACTACTGCGGGCAGAGAGTCCAGCTTTTGTAGTTGTAGGTATGTTCAATAGAGAAGATATACAAGATATCAATAAATACTTTTCAGATGAGCTTCATCCGCCTTTTTATTCAACTACTCTAGATGATGTAGTGGGTATTGCATACCATTTAAACACAGATACTATGAAAGAATTTAATTTTGATTATGAAGGTTTTCTGAGGGATGTAAAACATTATTTCTCTGGAAGAGTTGGTAAGGATAATTTTATCAATGCAGTTTATCTAAGCACTCTAAGGGGTAAAACAAATCCTATGGAAGTAACTGATCTTGTGCTTCGACATTATTTGTTAAAATATGGGGTAAAACCAAAAAATGAAACCAGTCTTACTAGCACCAGCGGGTTGTTGGGCCAGCTTGGTTGCAAGCCTATCCTCAGGAGCTGACGCAGTCTACTTTGGCCTTAAGATGCTGAATATGCGTGCAGCTGCAAAGAACTTTGAATTGACTGAATTAAAAAAGGTTGTAGATACTTGCCACGCTAAAAAGGTAAAGGCGTTTCTGTGTTTGAATACGATTATCTTTGAAGATGAACTGGATACACTTAAGAAAGTTCTTTCTGAAGCAAAGAAAGCAAAAGTAGACGCAGTTATCTGCTGGGATTTTTCTGTAATTAGTGAATGTAATAAAATGAAGATTCCTATTCATGTTTCTACTCAAGCTTCTGTTAGTAATTTTGAAGCAATAAAAACATTAGTAAGTAAATTCAAAAACATTGAAAGTGTAAACTTAGCAAGAGAACTAACACTTGAACAAATAAAAAAAATAATACAAAAAATAAAAAAACAAAAACTCAAGGTAAAAATCGAAACCTTTGTGCACGGTGCAATGTGCGTCTCTGTTTCTGGAAGATGTTTTCTAAGCCAAGAGGTTTTTTCTAAGTCTGCTAATAGGGGCGAATGTTTACAACCTTGCAGAAGGAAATTCATAATAAAGGATTTTGAGGAAAAACACGAATTTGAACTTGGCAAGGATTATGTTTTGAGTCCAAAGGATTTATGTGCTTTACCTATTATGGACAAATTAATTGATGCAGGCATAGATGTTTTCAAGATTGAAGGCAGGAACAGGAGTCCTGAGTATGTTAAGGCAGTTACTTCTGTTTATAGGGAAGTAATTGATTATTACCTAAAAAACAAAAAACTACCTAAAACACTAATAGAAAAACAACTAAAAAAACTGAAAACAGTCTACAATCGTGGCTTCCATGAAGGCTTCTATCTAGGCACTCCTACAGCTGATGATTTCACAAAAGCCTATGGCTCTGTTGCAACAAAACAGAAAGTGTACATTGGTTTTGTTAAGAATTTCTACAAGAAAATCAATGTCGCTGAACTCAAAATAATGTCACACAGCTTAAACACAGGCGACAATATCCTAATCATCGGAAACAAAACTGGTGTTTTAGAGCAAAAAGTCTCATCAATGGAACTGAATCACAAGAAAATAAAAACAGCAAGGAAAGGCCAGAGGATAGCAATAAAAACTAATTCTATTGTTAGAGAGAATGATAAGGTGTTTATTCTAAGAAATAGTAAATGATGCAAAAAAACAAAAAAAGCCCCTCTATCCACTTTCAGCATCGAATTCTTCAACATCTCCAGCTTGGTTTTCAACAACCTCGCGGATTATCTCAAATTCAGTGCCTTTATCGGAAACCCATTTGTAGCGTTCCCATTCTATGTTTGGCTTCTTATATTTCACGTTAAACCACCCAGATACGTGTATATTTAGTGTGTTTTTAGCTTTATAAATTTTGTGTTTTTAGGGTTGTGTACCAAAAGTGCGTCTGTGCCATTATTGCAATTATTGACGTAGTCAATAATGGCAGGCCAGACGGAACTTTACTGAGCGTTTTTTGGCGAAGTAAAGTGGAGTAGTGCTTTTGGAACACAACTGTTTTTAGAAAAAGTAAAAAAAGAAAAAGATATGCTGAGTTTATTCAGCAGGTTTCTCTTCTGCTGGTTCAGCCGGAGCTTCTTCAGCAGGCTTTTCTTCAGTTGCTTCTTCTTCCTTTTTTTCTTCAGTTGCTTCCTCTTCTTTTTTCTCTTCTTCAGCCGGAGCTTCTGCCTGAGGCTCTTCTACAGGAGCTTCTGGCTGAGCTTCTTCTTGTTTTTGTTCTTCTTCTGTCATGATTAGCACCTCCGTAATATGCTATCTCAATACAAAAAAACTAATCCTTTATATAGTTTTGGTAAAATCCGACGGCAATAGTAATATTTTTAAATAAACCTACACTCATTTTTTCAAGCTAAAAGGGAGGTTCTGTGTTATGAAATTAGGAAGGAGAGAAGAGCCAAGACTGGAACACTTAGTAAAAGGAATGTTCTGGGAGAGAAACAGCGATAAAGAAGAATGTACTAGGTTGTACTCTGGTTTCAGAGATGACTATTTAACCAGATTCAGAGACTCGTTTGATAGAAGACAAAGAGGCACAAGATACTATCCTGAAAAAATTTACAGATTTATTAAGAGAGATCTTGACCGTATGAGAGATCTTAAGAAAGCACCTGGAGCAGCTGCAAGAGCCTTTTTCTGGATGGATATTTCAAACAAGCTTGTTGAAGAACACTTTATGGGTGTGCAATGGAGAGATTATAATCCTGCTGAGTTTTTTATGGGAGAGATAACAAATTTGATGAGTTCAAAACGATTTTATGACAGAAGTAAGGTTATTCATCCAAAGATTAGGAACCTACAAAATAACAGGAAGTATGTAACCACAGAAGAACAAAGGTTTGCTGCGTTTGATAAAACCTTTGGCTGTATAGTGAGCGAGTTTACAGAGGCTGCTGAAAACTATTTCTCTAATAAAGCAAATTTAGGTAAAAAAAAGGCTGCTGTCTTTGCAAAATTGAATGACAAAGGCGACTTGGTCTGGAGATTTGTTAATTGGTTTGATAAAAAGTATGGTGAAGTAATGGCTAAACATCTAGAAATACAGCCTGCAACCTATAAATATCTTAGGGCAATTAGTTTTTTAGAAGGCAAACCTTATGGCCGTAATATCCAAAAAGTAATGTATCCAAAGAGTTTAGTTGAGATGGATGACTCAACAACTATACCTGAGCATATGGTAATGGTTCAAAGAGTTGCAAACTGGCTTACAACTATTGTAAACAACCCACCTCCTGGCGTAGAAATGCCTGATGAAGTATGGTACATAGCAAGAAACTTTGTGATTTCATATAAAAGAGAAAATGGGCTTTTCCAACATTATCGTGCGTATCATTTTGACGGTGATATGAAAGCTCTTTTTAGAGAACAAGGAATCCCAAATTTTGATTTTACTTATAAAACAGAGCCATTTAATGTTGATAGGACAATAGGCATAATCCCTCGCAGAGGTGAAGGCAGAGAAAGTGGTAAAATGAAAAGGAAATTAGTAGGATATTTTAAATTAAGTGGCAGAGATACTGTTTACCTCAACAAAGGCTCTATTGAAGTTAAGTTATTGAATCAAATTAAATAAACTTTATAAACACTCTTATTTACTTAAATAAAAATGACCTCAAAAACACTCGGAACATGGCTTGTTATTGTTGGAATACTTATTTTGCTTGTTTTTGCTTTCTATAAATTGTTTGAAGCAGGTGATGTACCTATGTTTGTTAAAGTAGGGATAGCGCTTGTTATCATTGGGATTGTTGTTTTCATCCCTGCTATGATCAAAGAAGCTAAAAAAGATAAGTTTGTAGTAAAATGATGCTTTCTACTGTTAATTTTATACAAAACTATAAGATCCTTGTATTTTTAAAAGGCAGTACAATCCGGGCAAAACATCTTGGTAAGGATATCTTAGCAGCTTTCAAACACTTAGTTGGCGGTGAGTTAAGAGAATATACTCAGATGTTACAAGAAGCAAGACAGCAATCCATGGACAGAATGATTGAAGAAGCTAAAAAACTCGGCGCAGACGCAATCATTGGCCTACGTTTCGGCACAAGCCAAGTCATGCAAGGAGCAGCAGAGATAGTTGCGTATGGTACTGCTGTGAAATTAGAAAAATAAACTTTATAAAAGAATACAATATCCTAATTCTAACATGACAGAAGGGGATTGTGGATTAGAGGAAGAAAACTGGGAAGATGCAGACTTTAGTCTTATTCATGAAGAACTTAAGTACCAAGAAGAAAATCTAGCAACGAATTCTAGTGTTTCTGGGATTGAAGCGCACTACTATGAAAAACGTATAGAAACTTTACAGCAAATTAGGCAAACAAGAGAAAACTACGGGCAGAAAGTACGTGATATTGAATATTTGATCCATAGATTCACAGAAAGAGTAGAAGTGCTTAGAGGTCTAAAAGAAACATATAAAGATATGAAAGTAGCTGTTGCTACAGATGCAGTAAAAGTTATTGGTCCAGTAATCCAGGAGAAAGTTAATGATATAAGAAAAAAACTAGAATCAATTGCTGGAAGAGGTCTTGTTTCAGATAAAAAACCTACTCCTGTTAGAAGGGGGCTACTAGAAGCAAGTGAGAGACCGCAGATAGGAACACAACCAATATTAAAAAAGGGCGAAATGGATGAAGTACTTGATTCTTTAGTCCAATCTACATTTGTACATGCTGAGTTTTCTGAGTTGTTCTACTTTAAGGAAGGTTCTTTCAGAGCAGAGATAGATAAAAAAGCAACGTCAGGACCTTTGCTTGAGCTTAAAGATGTTTTCTATAAAATCTTTGATAAAGCAACCTATCAGGCTTTTTTTAGAAAACATAAAGCTAAAGAGATATTACGACTAGAAGATATACAGAGAGAATTTGTCAGGGACGGAATATTTTTAGGCACTCTTACTGCAAATATTGCTCGTTTAAGTTACTTAAAGGTTACTGAAGGAGAAGATGGTGCTGTTTATGATCTTGAAAAAGCAGAATATCTCTATAAAACTTGCCTTGAACAAGGTTATAGAGAAATGCCTGTCTTGTTAGGTTTATCAAGGTTGTATATTGATAAGGGTAAATATGATGAAGCACTTAAATTAACTGACAGTGCATTATCAAAAGATAAGTCAAACAGTGCTGCAAGGTATCTTCGTGCAGAAGCTATGGTTAGGAAAGTACGAATGATAAAGGATAAGAAAGCAGAAGACTTATTAATGCTATCTGACGCAGAGAGTCTGCTTGTAGGGCTTCTGGAAACTTTTGAAAAAGATCCAAACATATATTATCTACTTGCTGTAACTAATCTGGAAAAAGGCAATCTACAAAGTGCACAACTCTACGCAAATAAAATGTGCCAGTATGCAGTTGAAAGCTTTGCAACCAAAAACGATATGAGAAAATACAACGAACTTATGTTAACTCTTGAATTTAAGAAGGGGTATGCTGAGTAAAAATAAACTTTATAAATCACTTTTATTTTCAATTTTATATTAATGGACGGAGGTAATTAATATGACAGGACAAGATTTAGTTGTTGCAGAACAGAGAGAAGTAGCAGTACCAGTAGCTTTAGTTTCTATTGATGATATAGCAGTTTTAGATACAGCTACAGCAGGTATAAATCAAGCACGAGAAGAAGCTATTAAAAAAGGTAAAGATGTTGTACATCAAGCGATCAATGATGCAGCAGTCCCAGTTATCAGAAGAAAATTCTGGAAACCTTGGGAAACTATTTCGTATGAAGAATTAACTGCAGATTTCCTGAATGGCCAACTTCCACAGATAATAAGAGATTCTACTAAAGGCTTATTCCCAGAAAAACTAGAAGAATTGTGTTGGAGTTACAAAGTTGGGTCTATCTCAAAAAAAGTTGGTTCTTTATTAGACAAAATTGATGAACTATTAGATTATGTGTTTGTCTCACCTGTTAGCCAATTACTTTGGGAAAAGCAATTAGAGGAAACAGTAAGCTCTGGAGCAGATCTTACTAGTAACACTAGATATGAACAAGGTAGATCAGTAAAACAAATGATGTCGCTTGTAACTTCACCTTTAAAACAAGAACACGTTGATTATCTTGTAGGTAAGTTATATAGTGCTGTAGATGGTTTCAACAAACAAGTTAGAACATATGCAGAGATGGTTAAAGATTATGTAAAAGGTGAATTCGATCCAGACCTAAGAAATGATTTAAGCATAATGAACCATTGTTTAGAGAGTATGAGGCAGCCCGAAGGAAGAGTAAATTTAGGGTTATACGCGCACCTGCTAAGAAAAGTAGTCTCAAAGATTCACACAAAGATTGAAAGAATAACTTCTTCCTTAAGTAATGCAGCAAGCAATTTCTATGATATGATAAGTTATCACTTTAAGTGTGATGCTTGTTATGCTACAGGATTTAAAGATCAAGCTAGTCTCATGTGTTCATACAGATACGCAAGAAGACATGTAGATCAAACACAGACAGGTAAATAATAATGTACAACGAAATACTCTGGTTTATATTTTTGTTCTTTGACTTAGCTGTGATACTGTTAACTTTTAGGCTTTTCGGCAAAACTGGCTTGTATTTCATGATTGCAGTGAACATTGTAGTTGCAAATATCCAAGTTCTAAAAACAGTTGGCATGTTAGGTCTAGTTGTAACCTTGGGTAACATTCTATACAACGGCATTTTCTTCGCTACAGATGTATTGAATGAATTCTATGGCAAGAAAGCTGCACGTAGAGGAGTATGGATAGGTTTCTATGCAATGGTTGTTGTTACTATAGTTATGCAGATTGCTTTATTATTCAAACCAGATCCAAGTGATTTTGCTCATGAAGCACTCTCAACATTGTTTGGCATAATGCCAAGGATTGTTTTAGGAAGTTTAACAGCTTATGTAATCAGCCAAATGCATGATGTGTGGGCTTATGATTTCTGGAAAAGGTTTACTAAAGGTAAACATCTCTGGCTAAGAAACAATGCATCCACAATGGTAAGCCAGTTAATTGATACAGCAATATTCTGTTCAATAGCTTTCTTAGGTGTCTGGGAAATGAATGTATGGTGGCAGATCTTACTGACAACTTATGTATTCAAATGGATAGTCTCAGCTTTAGATACACCATTCATATATCTTGCAAGATTGGTTGCACCGCATGCTAAAGAAATAGATGAGAAAATATTTAGTTCTGGATGAGTTAGAATGGGTCAACCTAGTAATTGTAGAAATGGAAATGAAAAGTTATTCCAAAACCCAGAATTCATCAACAGTTTCATGGATGCCGTTAGGAAATGCTTAGAAAATGAAGTTGAAAAGCAGAAATTTAATTATGTTTTTGAATCCTATGTTATGCCAATGGTAAAATTTGACCAGCTGGGAGATGAACTAAAAGCAAAGAGAGCCAGCCAAGGTTTATATCAAGTATATGATATGTTCCTTCTACGTATGATGTTGAATCAATTTAGGTGGGCAAAAGACAGGGCCGACTTGCTATTGGAGAATTACACGTCTGTGGCTAAAACATTTCAGCCAGCCTTGAGAGAAAGATTATCATCAGCTTATATCAACGGATTAGGATATGTCTTATTAAAAATAAACAATCTTAAGCAAAGTGAAGAAGCCTACAGGTCAAAACTTAGAAGCTCATTTGTGACAGATACAAGGACATTGAATGGTTTGGCTGTACTTTGGTATATCCAAAATAACCAAAATAAAGCGATAGAAGCTTATCAAAGAGTGATAGAATTAGATGAAAACAATCTTGTAGCATCAGGAAACTTAGCTATGATTAATGCAAGAGAAGGCAATTACAGGAAAGCAAAATATCTTCTTGAAAAAATGGTAGAAATATTCCCTGAAGACCCATTTACTCTTTATAATCTTGCCATGGTCTATTTTTTGGAGGATAAAGATGTATGGGGAAATTTATTAAAAAAAGCCGATGAAAATTCGCAATATGCATCAGGAGCATCCCATCTTAAGCTGGAAAAAGCAACACCTAGATTTGCTGAAGCAAAAAAGAAGCAACAACTAGAACTCCTACTTTATCTTTAAGCAGCTTTCTTATGTTCTTGAGGTGTTAAAGCATCGTGCCATGCATTAGTGTTCTTGTATACTACAGAAATCTTGCTGCCTGCATTAAGTTTTGCACTGCTTATAGAAGAATAATTGTTGATCTTACCGTCAACTATGAATTCTACTCCGATATCCCTGCCTAATTTTTTCTTAGCTTCAACATGATACTGTGCAGCTGCTGTAACTATTAAATCATGTTTTTCTTCACCTGTTCTTGTATCAATATAGTACATATCTTCAACAATCGGTTTAATGCCTCTTTTTTCAAGATTATTAACAATTGCACCAAGCATCTCACCGTCTTCAGTTACATGGGTCTCATATTCGCCAGTTTTATGGTTGTAAACCTCTATTTCCTTTCCACCTTTAAGATCCTCAGAATTAACTCTAAAATCTGTAACCTTGTACATGTGTGGTACTTCTTCATTTTCGATTACCATTTTTTGTAATCTATAATTGCTATTGTGATGGAAATATTGACGCATACTACCTTTGCAAGGCTTCTTATTCTTCCTTCTTTCAGCAGCATACTCTTTTGCTTTTTGTAGGTAAGGGTCATTCTGATTAAGATGACATTGCTGTTTCAATACCTTTTTTTCAAGGTTGTATTCCTTTTTTTCTTGCACTCTTAATTCTGGGAGTTCAATCTTTTTCTCGTAACTATCTCTTGGCTTGAAAGGGATAACTTTTGGATCTTCATATTCTCTTTTCTTTGTCTCTATAGGTCTGTAATCTT
>CAZJZJ010000011.1:0-36055 GCA_964550525.1 uncultured Methanosarcinales archaeon | reverse complement strand
TAGCATTTTAAACATGCCAAAGTTTGTGTAACAAACTTTCAGCATTGTCATTATTAACGTAGTTAATAATGGCAGGCCAGATGAGGCGTAGCCGAATAGGACTTTTTCAATGCTACAGCCAAACCAATAGATTTATATATCCTACATTCTTCTTTTTTACCGATGATAACGTGCTATACACTTAAGGACGAGAATATAAAAGAAATTAAATGGGATCAGGTTAGAAGAGATAGTATAACCTGGGTTAGAGTACAAAATCCAGAGATTGATGAGCTTGACAAGGTTTCTAAGAGATACAAGGTACCGCCTGAAGACTTAAAAGAGTTCCTTAAAGAAGACGAAAGGCCTGTACTAGTTAATGAATCAGGTTATTTGTATATAGTGTTTAGTACACCTTACCAAGAGCCAGACGGTGACATCACTACTTCTGAGATTTGTTTTATAATCAAAGAGAATAATATTGTGACTATAGAAAAAGTAAAATATGCAGCTGTTGAAAAAGTAAAAACTTTAGTCGAGCATAGAAAAGGAAGATTCCTTTTCAATAAATCTATAGGTTATTTCCTTGATTACTTTATAGACAGGATAAATGACAATTTCATCAAGACAATCAACAGGATAGGTCATGAAGCTGATATTATTAAAGACAAAAAATCATTTAGTTTCAGCACTAAAAGCCTGGATAGGGTTTTTGATTCTAATATCACACTTACACATTTCAACCAAGCGCTGCTTGCAAACATTGAAGTGTTAAACACATTAAGAAAAACATATTACAAAACCTTCACAAAAAGAGATAAAGAATTGTTTGCTGACCTTTACTATGACGCGTTGCAGATTTTAGACACAGAAAAGATCCAAAGAGAGATTATCACCAATATGTTCAATTTCCATTCTGCTTTAAGCTCGCATAGCCTTAACGTGTTCATGAAAAGGCTGACTTCACTGGCTTTAATCATCATGATTCCAACTTTGATTTCAGGCATCTATGGCATGAACTTCAAGGTTATCCCGTTCAGCCAAAACCCTTACGGCTTTGTTCTTACTTGTGTTTTTATGGTTCTGATCTCTATCCTTGGCTTGATCATATTTAGGAAAATAGATTGGATTTAAAATGCAAATCAACCTTGTAACTCAAAACAAAAACAAAGTAAAAGAATTCAGATCCTTCTTAGAGCCAGATATAGAAGTAGTCCATTTAGACATGGATTACCCTGAACTAAGAAGTGACGATCCTACTGAGATAGTAAGATTAGCAGCGCAGACACTTGCAAACAAACTCAATAAAACAATTGTAGTTGAGGATTCTGGATTATTCATAGAAGCGCTAAAGGATTTCCCTGGCACATGCACTGCTTACATTCACAAAAGAATAGGAAACAAAGGCCTGCTCCTACTAATGCAAGGCAAAACAGATAGAAAAATAGAGTATAGGTCAGCAATTGGTTATTGTGAACCAGGCAAAGATCCAGTTTCTTTCCTAGGCATAGAACAAGGCACTTTAGCTGAAGAAATAAGAGGAACAAAAGGCTGGGGCCAAGATCCTTTGTTCATCCCTAAAGACAACGACAAAACCTACGGCGAAACAAGAACAGAAGGAGACATTAATCTATTTAGAAAAAGAGCGATTGAGAAGTTTAAAGAATATTTAAAAAAAGAGTAAGATGGTACATAACCTACATATCCTGTACAGGAAAAAGAGGAGGATACTGGAAGAGTTAGAATATTTGAAAAATGCTAAAGGATACGATAAAGCAAAAGGAGAACATATATCATTTTCAGATCTAACAAAACATCCTGATTATTTCTACATAACTGATGATTTAATTTATTTTCTGTTTGAACATCTGTTTACTTTGCACTATATTAACAAAGAACTTTCCTCATTTGCAAGAGGCCAGATGAAAAATCTTATTGAAGTTCAAGAAGAGTTTATGTCCCCAATAATAAGCAAATCACAATTCAGAAAATTGTTCAAAAAGGATGAAGATGTAATTAAAAAAGAAATTATTGACACAAGAGTAGAGGATAAATCAAAAAGCTACCCATATCATGTAAACCATACAATAAATCATATCAAGGATATAATCTATGAAGAACATCTTCAAGACTTTTGCAAAACATTTTATAAAATAATCCTAGAGCTGATAAGAGCAATAGGAGAAGAATTAGAACTTTATCAAGGTTTCATACAATACAAAAAGAAGAATGAAGCTGAAAAAAAACAAAAGATTGCAAGATTCCTGATAGGTATTGAAAATAAGGATATCATCACAAGCGATAGACTAGGAAAACTTTATGTGCTAAAAAAAACAATACCTTATATAGACCAATTCATACATACACTACACTTTTATAACCTTATAGATGATCATATTGAAAGATTCATACTTAAAACAGGAGTAAAAGAGACTAAAAGAATGATAGTATATAATTGCCCTGATGATAGACCTGCCAAGTGCTACCTTGTAAGAATAGAACACAAAGAAGAAATGAAAGAGCTTCAAAAAATAATAAAGGAATTTAAAGATAGGATAAGGCTACCAAAGATTTTTGACCATTTCAAAAAAGGTCCTTACCATTACTTAGTATTGGAGTTATTTCTAGGTTATGAGACTTTTGACTATTGGATAGCAAGGCACCAATCAGACACTAACGCAGTAAAAGCTTTAGCCAGATTAGTAGCACAGATTACAAATAGATCTTTCTTAATTGACCCACATTTAAGTAATTTTATGGTTAACACGAAAGATTCTAATGATGTTGTTGCTGCTGATATTGATTTTGAGAAATACAAAACAAACATATCTAGGTTAGATAAAATACCAAAAGAGCTAGCAAGGGAACTGCCTGGGGAACTAGGAAATGTTTATACTAGAGAACTAAGAAGAAACATCAGATAATTCTTATTATACAAACCGCAATATTAATAAATCCTCTTTATTCTAGCAGATTCAATGAAGATAGACGAAAAACTACTTAAGCATGTTGCTGAGACTGCCAGGCTTAAGTTGACTAAAGAGGAGATGGATAAGTTCCTGCCTCAGCTGCAGGAGATAGTTAAAGCTTTCTCTAAATTAAGTGAAGTAGATACAGAAGGGGTTGAACCTAGTTTCCATGCTGTTGATATGAAGAATAGGTTAAGAGATGATAAACAAGGTGAGTGTCTCAGCCAACAAGATGCTTTAAAGAACACTAAACACAAGAAAGATGGCTATTTTAAAGGCCCGAGGGCAGTATAATGAGGATCCTAGCTATCTGCGGCTCTCCAAGAGAAGGTAATACAGAGTTCATGTTAAGGACTTTACTGGATTCAGCAAAAGAACAAGGTGCAGAAACAGAATTAATCCTGCTTAGCAAGATAAAGCTTTTCCCTTGCATAGGTTGCGATATTTGTTTTAATGATGGCGAGCCTTGTCCTTTAGAAGATGATTTCCCTGCTATAGTTGAAAAGCT
This sequence comes from uncultured Methanosarcinales archaeon, assembly GCA_964550525.1. Lineage (GTDB taxonomy): Archaea > Nanobdellota > Nanobdellia > Woesearchaeales > JANQNQ01 > CAZJZJ01. The sequence goes on along the minus strand of CAZJZJ010000011.1, from coordinate 32,599 downwards.
TAAACAAGCAGACATCATTGTGTTAGGCAGCCCTAATTATTTCAGGAACGTGTCTGGAATTATGAAGAATTTTATGGATCGAACAAATTCATTGTTTTTCCATGGCGATTTAGATGGGAAAAAAGCTGTTTTAGTAAGTGTAGGTGGCCAAGATGAATCTGAAACTCTCTACTGTGAAAACGCAATGCGAGAGTTTTGCAGAATACACAAGATGATTGTAGACCACAAAATAATCGCACAAGCAGACGCACCTGGACAAATCAAAGAAAACAATAAAACAATCGCAAGATTAGTTGAGATGGGCAAGGAGATAGTGAAATGTTAGCTCAAACAAAAAAAGTACTGGAAGAATGTAAACAAATAGATGAAGAGTATCATTACTTTAACAAGATCTCTAAAACACTTGCTTTAGAACAAGCAGAAAACCCTATAGAAGGCAAGCTAACAGGCAAATTCATAAGCTTAAAAGACGCTATTTGTGTTAAAGATGTAGAATCTAGAGCTGGCTCAAGAATACTAAGTGGCTACAGGCCTGTTTTCGATGCAACTGTTGCAGAAAGAATAAAAAAAGCAGGCGGTATTATCATAGGGAAAACTAGCCAGGATGTATTCGGGTTTGGAAGTTTTAATGTTAATGTAGGGCTGGACTTCAAAGTTCCAAAAAACCCTTTAGACAAAACACGTTGTTGTGGCGGCAGCTCAGGTGGAGGTTGCGGTATAACAAAGAAAGCCTCTTTTGCAACCATCGGCATAGTTGAATCTACAGGCGGCTCTATAGTTGACCCTGCAAGTTTCTGCGGAGTTTACGCAATCTGTCCTACGTATGGTAGAGTTAGCAGGTATGGGTTAATGGATTATGCAAACAGTATGGATAAATTAGGTGCATGCGCTAAAGATATGCACGATGTCGCCTTAATGATGGAAGTGATAGCTGGTTATGATGAAAAAGACAGTACTTGTATGAATAAGCCTGTAGAGAAATATACAGATTTCTTAAACCAGGATATAAAAGGCATTAAGATAGGTGTAATCAAAGAAGCATTTAAACAAGGTGTAGATGAACCAGTGAAAAAAGCAACCTGGGATTATATAAAAAAACTTGAATCACTAGGTGCTCAGTATGAAGAGATTACACTTCCTATAACAACTAAATACTCCTTAGAAACATACTATCTGCTTGCAATGAGTGAAGCTTCTACTAACCTAGCTAAATATTGCGGTATTCGTTATGGTAAACACGAAGATTTAGAAGGCCATTTCAATGAATACTTTTCTAAGGTAAGAAGTATGCATTTCAATGAAGAAAGTAAAAGAAGGATAATCCTAGGCACATTCGCAAGAATGGCTGGTTACAGGGATGCTTATTATCTTAAAGCTGCTAAGGTTAGAACCTTGATAATAAACGAATATAAAAAAACATTTAAAAAGCATAACATCTTAATTAGTCCTACAATGCCTACAATCGCGCCGAAGTTTGAAGAAATAGAAAAACTTACACCTATGCAGAACTATATGATGGATATACTTACTTGCGGACCAAACCTAGCTGGGCTGCCACATTGTAATGTACCTTTTGGAAATAATAAAGGCATGCCTATTGGAATTATGTTAATAACAGATCATTTCAAGGAAAGTGAACTAGTTCGGATTGGAGGCGTTTAAGATGCCAGCACAAAAGTCAATGAACAGCATTCAGCATGAAGGTAAAGAAAGAAAATGCCCTGAATGCGGCAGCGATAATGTTGCTTATGAGGGTGGAGAACTTGTATGCAAGAAGTGCGGACTGGTTATAGAATAATATAGATTAAAAAAAGGTGAAAAAAATGCATCCAGCAATTACTGCAACACTAATGTATATATGGGGATTAGTAAAGACATGGGGCTCATTATTTGCAGCGCCTTATAAAAATCTAATAATGTTATGGCTAATCATCCCTATTTATCTTAACTGGCTGTTTGCAGATTTTTTTCAAGAGAAAAAGAAGACCTCTCTAGGAAACGCAATTACTAATGCTACAATCATATTCTGGGTTTGTGTAGATTGGAGCAGGACTACTGTAAATTTCTATGCAGATAAAACAATCGGTACTTGGAATCTGGTATGGAAATTAGCATTAGCATCTCTAATATTCTTATATGGATTATGGATAGTTATTGATGGTATCAAAGGTAAAGAACTTACACATTATATAGGCAGGGTCAGGGTAGTTACTTATATTGCACTGATGTTTACACCTATAATGTACAATGCAATAGACATCAATTACATAGTATTCCTTACAATTGTAATCTTCTTTCCTGTATTCTATTACTTAATTGAACTTATAGATAAAATCACTCCTGACCCAAAATCAATTGTTGAAACTAGTGGTAGTCTTGACAGCAGTAGTTCATTAGGCGGAAGCACAGAAAGCAGTGATTTTGGTAAGGATACAAATCTAGATAAGGATTTCAAGATATAAAGATATAAAATGAAATTCACATCTGATATTGTTATTGGACTGGAAATACATGTAGAGCTTGCTACAGATACAAAACTATTCTGCAGCTGCCCTACACATGGCACAGATGAGCCTAACACAAGAACTTGCGAAATCTGCCTAGGTCATCCTGGATCAAAGCCAGTGTTAAACAAAAAGGTAGTAGAGTATGCTTTAAAACTCTGCATGGCTCTCAACTGTAAGATTGCTAAACAACTTGTTTTCTCAAGAAAATCATATTTTTATCCAGATATGTCAAAGAATTACCAGATTACTCAATACGAGCTTCCTCTTGGAGAAGAAGGCAGGTTATTTCTAAGTTCTGGCAAAGAAGTAGGTATAACAAGAGTACATCTTGAAGAAGATCCTGCAGCTTTAGTGCATCCAGGTTCAATGACAGATTCTGCTTTTGTACTTGTAGATTACAACAGAAGCGGAGATCCTTTAGCTGAGATAGTAACAAAGCCTGTTTTAGAAAGCCCTGAAGAAGCAAGAGATTTTATGAAACAATTGATCAGTGTACTAAAGTACCTAAAGATATTTGATGTCAATAGATGCCTGATCAAAGCAGATGCAAACATCTCAATCAAAGAATCAAATTATTCTAGAGTAGAAATAAAAAACATAACAGGCTTTAAAGACATAGAAAGAGCACTTAAGTATGAGATTCAAAGGCAAAAACAGGAAACAAGCCAAGGCAAAACTATCAAAAGAGAAACACGTGGCTGGGATTCAGTAAAAGGAAAAACATTTTCCATGAGAACAAAAGAAACAGAAGAGGATTATGGATATATAATTGACCCTGATCTAGTGCCTATTGATATGGAAAGTAAATTGTTAAGAGAGATAAAAAAAGCCATTCCTGAGCTGGCTCACAAAAAAGCTAAACGTTTTGTTAAACAGCATAAACTTAAAGAGGATGATGCAAAAATCATCGCAGCTGAAAAAGAGTTAGCAGAATTATTTGAAGAATTGGCTAAAGAGATTGATCCAATGTTAGCTGCTAAATGGTTAAGAAAAGAACTATTAAGAGTGCTTAATTACAACAAAAAAGAATTGCACGAGGTTAAGTTAGATGAAAAACATGTTTTAGAGCTATTGCAGTTAGTAGAAAGCAATAAGATCACAGATAATGTTGCACAAAAATTATTAGAAGAACTAATAGTAAAACCATTCAGCCCAAAACAGAGGTTTGAAAAGGAAAAAGATAAATTAGAGACTGTTTCTGATAAAGCAGAGCTTGAGAAGTATTGTAAAGAAGTTATTGAAAATAACCTAAACGTAGTTGAAGATGTTATAGCAGGCAAAGAAAAAGCTTTGAATTTCTTAGTAGGCCAGGTTATGCGTATGACTAAAGGTAAAGCAGCTCCAAAAGAAGTTAAGGAATTATTTAAGAAACTGATTAGTTAACCTTTACTGCGGTTTATAATCTACTTTTGCATATTGTGATAATAAATCTTTAAACTGGCCTAAGTGATTAGGTGATACCCTACCTTTATTAGGCTTTGAACCTTGCCAAACATCATCAGGAGCAATTAAACCAAAATGCAGATGTGCACCTTTTTTTCTTACCTTAAGTGGAGCATCTTCTGGAATATACTTCCCATTAGAGCCACGGCCTCCAGCAGATACCCTGCCAGTGCATCCTATCTCTGCAATAAGCTGACCTGGTCTAATTATGTCTCCTATTTTAACCTCAATACTACCATCATTCAAGTGAAATGCCTCAAATTTGTAACCTGTATCTCCAACCTCAATCTCAACATAATTACCTCTAAATTTATTATACCCAACATCTGTAACCTTGCCCCGTACTTCCATAGTATACCTTAAATTTCTACCAAGACTATCATTTACTCCACCCTTGTGCCATACCACATCAACACCTGCATGGAATTTACCCCAACGTTTACCATAAGGTGAAGTAAGTTTGCAGTCTACTTTACTTTTATCTCCATCTTTTTCAGGTTGGCTTGCAATTAGCCTTTTTAAGCCCCTTCTAATCATCCTATAGTCATCCATAAGAATCACTCTTGGACTTTCACTATCCAGAAGATCTTTTGCAATAGAGATTGATCCCTTTAATTGGTCAACATATTTCTGGGTTACAATGTTTGGGTTTATAACTGCAGCAATCTGTTCTAAATTGTTTACATCCCGTCTAAGGTCCTCTACATCCTTTCTTGTACGTAGATTATAAGAAACAAGTTCTGCTTTTTCGCCTTCATAACTTATCTTTAGTTTTTCTTTGAATACCTTAGAATTCTCAATTATAAGGCCATTCACACCAATAAAATACTTGTTAGTATACTGATCCAACTCCCCCCACAATACTGCACTCAGACTATCATCTTTAACAACAACCAATGTTGCATCTATGAAGCCAGTAAATTCATTAAGTGCTTTTTCATAGACCAAGATGTCTGGTGTTGATTCTATTTTTGTACTACTTAGCCTATTTGAGTATCCTGCCATAATATCAATGGTACTCTGAACCAGCTCTTCATCTGCTCTGCTATTTTCTTCCATTGCTTTTTCGATCTCTGATTCAAGTTCTTGATCAGATAGAGAATCTAAGTCTTGAGCAACTGGATCAACAGGACTTTCCTGGACAATTGGAGCAGCAATACCGCTTGCTTTAGCTTTAATCTCTTCTTCTAACTTTTTATCCTGTTCAAGCGCCTGTTCCAGCTCCCCAGAAAGGACTTGATCTATAACTTCTCCTTTTTTTGACAATGTCTCATACGCATCTGAAAGTTTCTGAGTATATTCTTCAGTATAATCTACTTCAGCCATACCCCATTCACTTGAAGGGTCTAATCTATCCAACATACCATTTAAATCAGCGTAACCCTGCATCAATTTTCCATTCTCTATATCCTCAACAGTATAAGTTGTAGGGTCAAATGAATCAATTGCTTGAACTACTTCATCAAGCTTTTCCATATAATTTGGAATAACCTCAACAGCCAGGCTTATAGGCAGAAGATATGTCTTGCCTTCTACAATAAGAGGATCTTTTCCAGTTATACTATTCATTTTTTTGAATAAGATAACATACTCCCCTTCAACAAAGTCTCCTTTATCATTCACTCCAGTCCAATTCAAGAAATCAGATAAAGAATTTGGTTCAACACCCTTTACCTTAATTGAATCTTTATATGATTTATAGAAATTCCATACACTATCTCCTGGCTTAGCAGTAACCTCTTCATAATCTTTAGAAGCCATTACTTGCACCCAATCACCTTCAGCTACAGGGGTTGCTGGCTCCTTTACTACTTCTGCCCCTGTTATTTCAACCAATTGTTGTTCTAATATCTCTGGTGTAATCCCAGAAGGCTCTGGAGCAACATCATCTGTAATATTTTCAGTGTCTGTTTTTTCATAGGTTTCAGCAACAGGCTCTGGTTCTACTGATACTGAATCTTGAGTAACAGGCTCTTCTGCTATTTGAACTGGCTGCTGCTCTTCATCTACTGGCCTATTCATTTGTTCTAGATAAAATATGGAAAGAGAAGCTCTCTCAGGCATTATAACATCTTTTCCATAACCCATATCATACAAGTAATGATTAACATCTTTGTCTTCCCTAAGTTCATCTCTTCTGTTATAATCTCCTTGAACAGGATTACCTTCATTGATTCTATTTTGAATTGTCCTATATTCCTTAAGATCTTCTATAATTTCAGCATCGCTTCTTGTAACATGTTCTACTGTTTCCACATGAGGATCAGGTTCAGATTCAAAAACAGTAGCTTGTTGCAATGCCTCAATCTGTTGTTTTTCTTTTTCTTCATATGTTACAAGCTTAGTTCTAACCTCTTCAACTAATTCAACATAACCTTCATTACCTGCTGTTTCCTCTATCTCAACTGTAACACCTGGTAAAGCAAAATCATCCACTTGTACCTGCATGTTTTGTACAGCATCTGCTACTGCCAATACATGTCCAGCAGGTATTGTATAAGCACTAGCGTCAACTACTGGAGATGGAGAAGTAGAAGAATAACTCATCGCATGAGCAGCAGAACCTACAGCAACTACAATCATACCGAGCCCAGCATATGCTCCGGCTTTAGTAGGCGAAAAACCTATGAATTCAGCTAAAGTATCGTCAATTGTTTTATAAGTAGATTTTACCCAACCAAAAGCTTTACCAAGAAGAGATCTCTTCTTAGGAGCACTGATTTCTACAGCTACTGAATTGAATTGTTGAACTTTTTCATTATATTTTTTAGCCACGCCATCAACTTCCTCTACTAACAGATCATGTAAAACAGTATCATTTAAACCAAGCTTTTGATAAGAATGATTAGAAACTCTATCTAAAACCTCATCTACACTAACTCCAAAAGCATTATTCCCACCAGTCATCTCCCTTCCTTCTCTGCTTTTGAGATAATAATGATTAAGAACTTTCAAACAATCCATAACTTCATTGACAAGTTCATGCTTATTGCCTTTACCCTCTTTTATCTGCTGGTAAAGAATATTTTTTATCTCAATTAAAGATTTCATATGCTCTTGTGCTTTTTCATTAAGCTCAGAAAACATACCTTCATACCAATCAAAAGCATTCTCCTTAAACCTTTCTTCGTACTGGTCTCTGTTGCCAATAACTCCAACCTTAATCAATTCAAATACATGATTATAATGACTTTCAGACATAGCAGCAATTTCCAAGATATCAAAACCTGCTCTCATTAATGGCTCTCTTCTCTCGTATCTTTCTAAGGCTTCTGACTTATTAAAAGACTGGCCCTCTGTCAATATTTTATATAACAGAAAATGCGCCTTGGCTTCAGAAAAATAATCCAGTTCTGACATATCAAAATGCTCTTTCAAAGCATCAACTGATCTTTTATCAAGGGTTAATCTTTTAACAACCTCATCCTCTTTAAAAGTCTCAGGAGAACCAGCAATAGAATCTAAAAAATCACCAACAGAATTAGTGACATATTTAGCAAATGAGCCCATAATATTAGGAATCTTAACAGGCTCAACAGGCTGCAGTGCCCCAACTAAGGCATTTCCCTTTTGTTTCAGGCTATTTACAAGGTTGTCTAATCGCATATTGCCCCCGTCTAAATAATATACTATTATCTAGGTATGGATTTATCATATATAAATGTTTCGGAAATTGACCATTTTAAAGTGACAACAGCATTAGAAACCAAGCACATTATCAATCTCTTTTTTAAGCCTATCCTCAAAATCAACCACTCTTTCGCCTTCTTTTTTCTCTGTATTCAGATGCTTCATCATTTTCTCAGTTAATTCTTGTTCTTGCTCCAAACTAAGCTCACTTACCTTAATCTGGTTAAGGTGTTCCTTAATCAACTCATTTTCAAGCTCTTCTACATCCTTTGTTTCTATCTTTATCTCTTCAAACTCTTTTACTTTAAGCCCAGAAGTGTTTTTCATGACAAAATACGCGTTTTTCCCATAAAGTTCGGAAAAAAGTGAATTAAAATCTATATCAGTTGTACGGCCAGATTCAAGAGTTCCTTTAAGCCGGATTGTAATGATAGCATTATTTACATCTTTCCCTTCAAATTGCTGTCTTAACTTAAGTTCAATATCAGCTGGAATTAAATGTTCACATTCAAGTTCCACTTTTACATGCTCAAACAGTTTTATAGGAATCCATTCAGCTGTATTTTCTTCAACAATATAGAATCCACCATGACCATATTTCTCTAACTCTGCAAAATTGTTAGGAAACAAAGCTCCAGGGAAAGTGATAAGGCCATACTCAGGCTCTTGTTTCTGGAAGATATAATGCACATGTCCGCCTGCATAATAATTAAAGTTCTTTGGCAACAAAGAAAGTGGGCTTGAATCCATTTTTTCCAATTCCTTTGGCTTGAATTCTGTCAACGCAGAATGAAACATGAATATTTTATAGCCAGGCTCAGATTCCAAGTCATCTTTAATTAAATTCTCATAGAATTTCTTTTCAAGCATGCCTTTTTTACCAAGCATACCTGTTATCTTCGTACCTGTTTTCTCATCAACTGTGAAATTCAATTTAAGTCTTCCATCCACCACTTCTCCACGGACAACGTTTGTCATTAATCCAGCATTCTCAATAACATCCAATATAGTTTTGCCGCTAGGAGAAAAATCATGGCTGCCTGCAACCATGTAAACATTAACACCATTATCCTTAAGCTCTTTTAATTTAGCAACAACTGTTTTCAACCTTTCTATTGAAGGCAAAGAAGTATTAAACAAATCACCAGCAATCAACACAAAATCAACCTGCTCCTTAATGCATTTATCAACAGCCCTAGAAAAAGCTTCAGTACCAAGCTCCCTCATCTTAGGATCTCGCCATCCTCCAATGTGGCAGTCAGCGATGTGTGCGAATTTCATTTTTTTAGGTATCCTAATAATTTTTTTATGTAAACATGCAGATTTTTCCTACCAAGAGTTACTTCATTAATAATAACAATCACAATTTCCTTTTCTCTTTCTATCAAACTCCTAAGAGCACCTCTCCTCTTAAGAAATTGATCGCCATTTTTCATCCCCTGTAATTGAATTAGTTCCTGCTTAAAACACATGATCATCTCAGCAGGGAAATTATCCTTCATTAACTCCTCAACGCGCTTTATTCTTTTATCAAATTCTTTGCTACCCACATCCAAAGCACCAATACCAGCCTCAAACTCATTAAGTTCCTCAAGTAATTTTTCAGCTTTTTTCCTGATATCTAACAATTTTTTCTCAATACTCTCCTCTTCTTTCTCAATTGCTATACTATCTTTTCTTAAAGGTAAACCCATAACAATCACCTCATTTTAATCCCAGAGTATTCCTGAGTATAATTAGTTTTTGGTTTCTCTGAAACCATTTCATCGAAAAACGGAATCTTGATTGGAATCGCAAACCGTGCAAAGTTTGAAGTCACAATTGCTTCACCTTTATCCAGAGATGCAATGTTTCTGTTATCAGTGCTTAAGTCTTGTGAAGCGCTTTCTATGATTGCTTGTCTTTCTGGTGCCATCTCTATGCCCAAGATGATTTTTGTGTTCATGTTTGCAAGTATAGTTCTTGGAATAAGTGAAGGAAGCTGTGTGATTGCAGTTAAACCAACTTTAAACTTCCTGCCTTCACGTGCAATTGTAGAGAATATGTTTGAACCTCTTTCTAAAACCTCTTTGCCTAGAACACGGGGTGCTTCTTCAAGCACGATAGAAATCACTGGTTTACTTTTTAGCTGTCCATCCATTTTATAGGATTTATAACGCCTAAATACCTCGCTTGCAACAAGGCTGCCAATTAAGATCTCTACATTGCCTGCAAAACTTGAAGTATCTACAATAACTGTTTTGCTTTGCTCAAGCTCATTTACAATATCATTCACAGTTGTAAGCCCTGCTACAGTATCAAATATCCCATTAGAATAAATCTGTCCATCCCTTGCAGTAAGATTAAGCAAAGAAATAAGTCTTCTTTTCAAAACATTGACAGTTGCTTCCTGAAAACCTTCAACCTCTTCATCCATTAGAACTGCTTCTATCCAATTTTCACCAAATTTACGATAATAACCCGATAAAGCCTCATTCTGTGCATCTGTCCATGACATTACACCATTGAAATGCCATGGCTTAATTGCATTAATATTTATCTTAAGTGTTTTCGCACCTGCAGGAGCGTTCTTTGGCGTATAAAAAACAACATTCTCTTTTTTTGTATGATCCTTTAGCCCAACATTATTTCTGCCATAATATTCATCATGCGGGTCCAAAACAAGTACACCGCAATAATCATGTTCAACCTGGTTCCAAAGCATGATTTTCAATAAAACAGATTTACCCCGTCCAGTTGTACCTGGGATTAAGATATGATGTGAGAATACTTTCTCCCCATCCAATGCAATATCTACATCCATAAGCTTACTTCCTGAACGTAATTTGCCAAGAAACAATGGATTTTTAGGTTTAGTTATGAATTTAAGATCCTCATAAGTAATCTCACGTACTTCTGAAAAGAATTTTGGCAGGGTTTTGCAAAGTTTAGTACCACCTTCACCAATATATAACATAGGTTTCAATAAAGCAAGTGTATAATTCCGTAACTTTGGATCCATGAATTCCAAATCAGTATCTTCTTCTAGATTAAGCCCAGACACAAGCTCAAGGTTCTGCTGACTAATCTGGCTACCATAAACAAGATCATAAGCCTGCAAAAGAATCTCCCCCCCGGAAGTATCTGCAACCAAAAGTTCACCTAACTCTATCTTAGCATTAGCCTTCTGCCTAATAACTATCTTACCAAACTCCCCAGATATAACCTGCCCCTTTGTCATTCAAGCTAAGAATATTCTATCTTTTTATAAATATTATTAAACAAAAACCTAGAAAACCATAACATTTTTATACCTCCACCACAAAACAATAATCATAATCAAACAGGGGTGTTTGGATGGCAAAAAAGAGATTCACAATATTAGTTGATGAGGATATTATCAAGGACTTTAGGACGTATTGCAGGAAAAACGCGCTGAAGTTTTCTGCAAAGATCGAACTGCTTCTTAAGAATGAGATGCAAGATAAAAAAGATGTTGTAGATAATGAGATTACAAACATGTTAAGGCAGCTAGTGCAGCAGAAACCAAAACAAACAACAACTATTCAACAAAGAACAAGGCCAGCTCCAATCACAACTGAACCAGCTAAACTTATTCAAAGAGCCAAAGCAAGGCCAATAAATCCAAAAATAATCATTTCAAAAAAACCTATTCCTACTATCAGCCAGTTAGTGGCTAGAAGAAGAAGGATTTAAAAGAATTAAATTGGGGGCGAGATGAATGACTGAAATAATTAGACAGATTAAAGACAATACTGCAAACCCTGCACCTTTAGGATTAATGGGTTTCGGTATGACTACAGTTCTGTTAAATCTACATAATGCAGGTTATTTTGCATTAGGCACAATGATCTTGGCAATGGGTATTTTCTACGGCGGGATTGCTCAGATAATCGCAGGTATCATGGAATGGAAAAAGAACAACACATTTGGTACAACTGCTTTTACATCTTATGGCCTATTTTGGCTTTCCTTGGTTGGATTAGTAGTATTCCCAAAATGGGGTATGGGCACTGCACCAGGCAGCACTGCAATGGCAGCTTATCTATTTATGTGGGGAATATTTACATTCTTTATGTTCATAGGCACACTTAAGCTAAATAAGGCTCTGCAGTTTGTATTCCTATCACTAGCTATATTGTTCTTCCTATTAGCATTAGCTGATTTCACTGGAAGCGCATTCATAAAGATGATTGCTGGCTATGAAGGTATAATCTGCGGATTATCTGCAATATACACTGCACTAGCTCAAGTAATAAACGAGCTTTACAAGAAGGAAGTATTTCCATTGTAAGGTCATTTTATTTTTTTTATTACCTTCAATATCTCTTTAAAACTCTTTATCTCAAAATCTGCTTCTGAGCGTTTTATTCTTTTCTTCTGATGATAGCCATAACGTGCAAAACAAGTATTCATGCCAAGTTTGTTTGCTCCTTTAATATCACGTTCAGGCCAATCACCAACCATCAGAACTTCTTCTGGCTTTAGTTGCATCTTTTTCAAAGCAACTAAGAAAGGTTTTTTGTGAGGTTTATATCTACCTGTATCATCATGTGTAACAACTATGTCAAAGAAATGGGTTAGATGTAAAGCAGCTAGCCTAAGCCAACCACGCATCCTTGGCGCGTCTGAGACAATTGCAAGTTTAATCTTCTGTGTTTTTAAACTAAGCAAAGTTGATTTTACATGCGGGTATGGAATAAGATAACCTGTTTTTATTCTACGATAAGCAACAACCCCATTAGCTAGTATTTTCCAGTCAATATAACCGATTGTTTTCTTTAGAAAATGCTGGAAAATTAGTTTAGACTCAATCCCATACTTATCATACAATTCAAAAAGTATCTGCAGGCCTTTCTTTTTAGGCACATTAAGCCCTGCATCTATCATAGCTGTCATAGCTTCTTCACAGCTAAGCTTTTTCATTCTCATGAAATCTACTAAGGTATTATCAAGATCAAATATTACACCTTTAATCATCTTCTTTTCCTCTCAATATTGATTATCTGTTCAATCTCTTTTCTTGAGATTGCGCAACCATTAAGTTTAAGCCCCCATAAAAGTGCTGATAACAATGCTTTCCTTGGATCAGGCACATCCTTGCTTAAATGAGGCTTGAATTCATCAAGCATACCTATTTCATAAGCCACAGAGATTAATTCAACTGAACGTATTACTTTAATACCCTTAAGCATTTCTTTAAGCTTTTTAAGGTTTTTCTTATTTGAAGTTACCTTTGCATGAAGCCTGTTGCTTAATAGTTTTTCCAGACGATCAGGCCTTTCTATTAATTCCCTTGTTGTTCTTTCATCAACCACAACACCTTCTGCATGAAGCATCTTAGTACATGCCACTGCCTGCATCTCTGCGTAATGCACTATGTTCAGCAAATTGCCATGAACCTCAAAGCAATGATTAGCCAAGTCCATAAGTTGAAGTGCTTTGCTGTGAAGCTCATTATCATCATAAACATGGAAAGTATCCCTTCTAATCTGCTGCATAACCTGCAAAGCTTCAAATTTAAATTTCTTTGTAGAGAAAGGCTTGTCTATTAATTCTTTTTTCACTGCAATTGGTATAATAAAATCTCCTTTAAATCTTGTTTTCATATGTTCAAGTACCCACAATAGATTGTTAATAGTTAAACTGATTATAGGTCCTGTATCAAATACCAATGATTTCATTCAAACAAACCTCTAGCAAACTTTAATCTTAACCTAACATTACCAATGTTTCTATCTCTGTCACTAATCCCTGTCTTACCTAGATACTTCATAAGCTCCCATTGTGAGATGTTCATTAATTCAGCTACTCTACCTACAGACAAACCATGTTCAATCAACCTGCTTCCTTTCTTGATCTTAGCTTTAACAAGAACTTTTTGGATGTATAGTTTTATTTTATCATCCAATCTAGTAATTGTTTCAAAAAGCAGCTTAGTTTGTTTTCTATAGTTATCTATATCATTCTTTGATAAGAAATGTTTAATCTTATTCAGAACAGAGATGATGAGTCTGCAATCAACACTTGGATCGCGATCAATAATCTTGAATATTGCGTACATCAATACAGCAAAAGAAATTGAATCTTCGTCCTGGAAAATAGAAGCACAATGGATAGTATGGTCACTAACCTCTCTAAGTTCAGACTTATCCTCTTTTTGAAGCACATCAATCGCTTCTGAGATGATCGCAAGGATATCTCTTTTTACTATCTTGTGCATAAGTAATTTTAAGATAGGGGTTTATATAAAGTTTATGAATTTTCACAACATTTAAATATCCCCGCTACAAAATATAAAACTATGAAAGACCGTATTAAAAAAGAGTTAGATAATCTACCTGACAACTTTGTGGTTCTTATGATGGTTAAATCTGATATGTATGAACAGGCTAATTTTTATGTTCTAGATTACCTTATTAATAAAAAGAAACAAAGCGGAGGTTATGTAAGTGTAAATAGGCCTTTCTCAGATCTATCCAAAAAGCTAAAACAGAAACAAATTAACTCCAAAAACCTATTCTTCATAGATTGTGTGACAAAATCATTAGGTGAAAAAGAGCAGGAGGTGCAGAATTGCGTATTCCTTGACTCGCCTTCAAACCTAACAGATATAGGTATAGCTCTTGAACAATTATACAAGTTAAGTTACAAACACAAGTTTCTGTTCATAGATTCCTTAAACACGCTTTCAATTTATAATGATCCAGAACGGCTGACAAAATTTGTGCACTTCCTGACAGGCAAGATGAGAATGCACAATCTTAAAGGGATCTTGATATCATTGCATGAAGACACTGACAAGAGATTAGTAAATATGTTAAGCCAGTTCTGTGATAAGATAATTCATTTTTAAAAATGTGAGGTGAATAATATGTTAAAAAACAAAAAAGGTTATATAGACCATCCAGTTGTTGCTATACTTGTAGGTTTCCTTGTAGGGGCACTTGTGATGTATTTAGTAGCAAAAGGCATCATACCAGTGAATATTCCTGTTTGTTAATTTTTTATTTTTTGCTTTATGCATTACTTCCTGTTCTATTAATCAACAGCCTATAGTATTCTAAACTATATTCATCTAGCTCATAAAACGCTTTATCAAAAAACTCTTGTCTGTTTTCTTCGTCTTCAACAAATTTCAATAATGGCATTGAAAAGAATAGTTACAAACACTATATCAATATTGCCTTCCCCCTAGGAGGCATACAATAGTAAGATTTATAAAGTCAAAAGACTAAATAAGTATATGAACACCACAATTCTCAGAGACATAGGATTGACAGAAGGAGAGATCAAGGTTTATCTTGCATTAATCAAGCTAGGTTCTGTAACCACTGGCCCTTTAACAGATGAATCAAAGGTTTCTAGGTCTAAGATTTATAACATTCTTGAAAGACTAATCAAAAAAGGTTTAGTTTCCTATATAATTAAAGAGAAAACAAGGCATTACCAGGCAGAAGACCCAGTAAAAATCCAAACTTATCTAGATAAAAAAGAAAAAGAGTTCAAAAAACAAAGAACCCAGATTGACAAAATAATCCCTCAGCTTGAACTACAAAAAAAATTAGGCAAAGAGCCTGCTGAAGCTCAGATCTATAAAGGTTTCAAAGGGATACAGACGATAACTGAACATATCTATACAAGGCTAAAAAGAGGAGACACATTCCATGACATAGGAGTCCCATCATTTCAAGAACAAAAATATCATTCATACTGGCACAAAGATCATGTTAGAAGAGTAAAATTAGGAATCAAATGTCAGATCTTGTTTAATAAAGGTGCAAAAAGAGAAGTCCTAAAAAACAGAAACAGCTACAAAGGATGTGACGCACGTTACATGCCAATCCCAGTAGAGACTCCTGCATGGATATTGATTTACAAAGATATTACGGTCATTGTATTGCAAAGCGATGACGGCATGGCTATTGAGATAAAAAACCAGAAGATAGCTGACTCATTCAAAGAATATTTCAATGCATTTTGGAAATTATCAAAAAAGTTTAAGTGAGAAAGGTAACAAGAAAAACACGATAAAAAACATAAAAAATAGAGGTGAAAAATGAAAAAAGGAAATAAAGCACAGGTAGCCATGGAATATATTATGATTATTGGCTTTGTAGTCGCTATTACAATCCCTCTAATAATAATTTCTTATGAACAGACTCAGGGTGCCAAGGATGCAGTTATAGCTACTCAGGCTTATAATGTTGCTAAAAAGATAGCTGATTCTGCTGAGACTGTTTACTACCTTGGTGAGCCTTCAAAAACAACGTTAAAGGTTTACATGCCAGAGAGGGTTGAATTAACCAGGGTAGGCTTTAATGAGATAATGATAAGGATAGAGACTGCTGTAGGTTCAGATGATGTTGTCGCATATTCAACTGTACCTGTGAACGGAACCTTGCCAATTACATCAGGAGTACATTATATTGAGATTGAATCAAGAGGAGATTACGTATGGGTAAGCACTTAAAACAAAAAGCCCAGGTAGCATTAGAGTTTGTATTACTTGTTAGTATGGCGTTTCTTGTATTAGTTATCTTTACGGCTAATGTAAGAGACAAAATTATTGACATGAGTGATGAAGAAGAGTATATTATGGTAAAGGATCTTACTTATATGGTTCAAAACGAGATTAATCTTGCTGCCAGAGTCTATGACGGTTTTAATAGGACATTCTATATCCCGTATACACTTGATGGAAATGATTTCACAATAAGTATTGAAAGCAACCAGGTTATTACACAATCAGACAACCATGAATTCCTGCTTCAGATCCATGAAATCCAAGGTAATCTTACAAAAGGCAACAACACAATAACAAAAATAGGGGGTGTTGTTTATCTTAATGAATAAGCTGAAAAAAGCACAGATATGGTATACTGACTTTATCATAGGTGTAATTATCTTTGCAACTGCTTTGGTTATTTATTTTGAGTATACTAATGCAATTGATGTAACTGGAAACAATATTCTAGATGAATTAATAACAGATGCAAAATCAATATCTTCCTGTTTATTGTCTGAAGGCTCTCCTTCAAACTGGACTACAGAAAGTGTACAGCGGATTGGGCTTACGAATGGAGATTATAGGATAAACCAGACAAAACTTGAAAGTTTTGCAGAAATAAACTATAACTCCTCAAGACAGATTCTAGGAACTACCTATGATTATTATTTTTATTTAGAAGAAAAAGATGGTACGCAGATTGAGATCAGCGGAGAAGAAGGCATAGGTTATCCTAACTCTGATGCAGACCAGCTTATACAAATGACAAGGTTTGTTGTTTACAATTCATCTATAACAAAGATGGTGGTTGAAGTATGGGATTAAAAAAACAAAAACAAGCATTGTTTTTTACAGTAGATGCAATACTAGCAGCTACAGTTATATTGGCCTCTATACTTGCTGTGACCTCTTTTTATCTTAATGAACAGCCTACAACTAATCTTAATTATATGTCATCTGATTTTGTAAATGTCTTATCAACATTAAGAGTCAGTGAAATACAGAGTACTTATGTACAGGGATTAATAAGTGAAGGCAATATCACCAGAACCAATAACACAATAATAGAACAGATAGGTGAATTCTGGGCAGAAGGTGAATACGATACAGCACGAGACTTTACAAAGAATGTAACAGAAGGCTTAGCTCCTGATTATTTTGGCTACAGTATCTGGATTGGTGATTATGTAATCTACCAAAGAAACAAGACCAATGACCAGAGTATAATTGCATCTAGGAAAATAGTCTCAGGTATTGAGAAAGAAAAACCAAGAGAAGGCTATATTTCAAAGGTATTTTTAAGTGGAATTGACAGCAGGTTTACTTCTTCTTTTGCATATTTTGGGGGTTATGTTGGCGAGGGTAATATCACCCAGAAACTGATCCTACCAGATAACTTTACACAGATAAGCCAGGTTTACCTTGAGTTGGATGCAGGCACTGATTTCAAGCTTTACATAAATGGAAATTATTCTGGCTCTTATATCAAAGAAGATGGCAACGGAAGTTATATGCGGCCAGATAGATGGTATATGAATTCAAGTCATTTTTCAAATTTCAAGCCAGGGATAAATAATCTATCGATTAGGTTTGAATATATTTCAGAAAATGCAACAGGTGGCGGCCCAAATTATATTGCAGGAGGATATATAAGGGCAAGTTACTCAACTTCAGATCTACAAGAACTAGGTGTACAATACCATAATAATACTGCAACTAAAAGAATCTGGTTACCTGGGATAGATGGTTCAATTAACCTGTACAGCTCGTTCTATGTGCCAGGTTACCTTAATTCAACAGAAATCTATTTGCACTACTACAGTAATTATACTACTTTTTTAAGGCTTGGCAATACTACTGTTTATAGTTTTATATCAAATGAAACTGTAAATTATACATTATTGGATGAAGAAATAAGTACAAAAATGAATCTGAACGGCGTGACTTATTCTGATTTAAGCCTAAATACAATTCCACTTAGAATGGGGTTGGTTAATATTACAAGGCCAAGCCTGCCTACAGAGATAGTTCTTGTAACTGATGTAAGCGGTAGCATGGAATGGTGCACTCAACAACCAGGTACATGTTGTAGTTCATGCGGGTGGCCTCCTGGTTGTAGCTGTGGTACACCTGGCTCTAGATGCGGTTATGATTCTGGTGCTAGGCATTGGAGAAGCACTTGTGTAAATGATGAAAAAAGAATAGATGCAACAAAAAACGCATCACATCTCTTTATTGATACAATATTAGAAAATACAGGACCTAAAATTGGTTTAGTTAGTTATGAAACTTCAACTTCTGATACATATGCTTTATCAAATGATACTGACGCTTTAAAGACTGAAGTCAATGCATATGATGCAGATGGTGGAACATGTATCTGCTGTGGTGTAAATAGTGCAGTAGATATGCTTGCTGCAGAAGGCGATTCTATTAATGTAGTACCAAGGCAAGCAAGTGGCTGGAAATACAGAGCAAGTAGATACTACTCGCCTCCAGCAGACTGGACAGAACTTGATTTTGATGAAACTGGATGGAGTACAGGTACTGCTCCTTTTGGTAGAGGCTACTATGAATGGCTGCAAGGATTTGGCTATAACACCCAACTTACCAATTATAAAGGATATTACTATTTCAGGAAAAAATTCAATATTAATGATACAAGCGCACTACAAAATGCGCTTCTTCATATAGCTTCAGATGACGGCACAAAGGTTTATATTAACGGGCACCTAGTTTTTAACAATATAAATAGCAGGATATACGCCAAATATTGGAATAACCCTAATATCAATATTGATACAGATGAATTCCAGGATGGAGAGAACGTGGTTGCAGTTCAACTAAGAAACAGAAGAAACACTAGGAGCTCGTGTTCTTATTATTGTAATTATTTCACACTCGAGCTAGCTGTAAGTGTTGCAGGTGAGGTTGAACAAAAATACAAAACAATCGTGCTTATGACAGACGGCCAAGCTAACTATGAATGTTCTCGGCAAGGTACAACAGGTGACTTAAATGAAGATGGTTATGCTGATAGAGCTGAAGATGATGCAATCCAAGCAGCCTGTGATGCTTTTGAAGACCATGGTATAGTGATCTACGCTGTAGGTTTTAGTGAAGACGCTGACAGCAACACACTAGGAAAGATTGCAAATTGTTCTAGCGGCCAGTACTATAAAAGTAGTGATATGAATGAGTTGATTGAAACTTATGATAGTATTGCTAGCCAGATTGTTGCTTATACAGAGACTCAGGTGCTAAATGCTTCAGGTATTGTACCTAGTATACTTTTCAATGATTCATATATTGAGTTTAACTATACCCCTTTAGTAGATCCGCCCCAGTATGCTAAGATACCTATAACTGTAGAAAGCCCTGGGTTTGGTAATAACATAAGCAATACAAGTTTATTTGTACCTTCATACGCAGAACTGGTTGATCTTGTTGCAACATCCTATTCTGCAGAAAGATGGACTGATAATTTAACTGTAGACAACCAAGGCGTGTTTAGGTTAAAAGATTTCGATGAGAATTATCACTATGTTGGAGATCCTTACATTATCCAGATACCCACTAATACAATAACCCAAGATGTAAATAACTCAATCCTAGTCACAACAGGTACAACCACCTCTAATGAAACCATTGGATCTATGGATAATAAGCTGATTTACACTTTAAGAATAAACAATTTTGTAGATTACGGTGGTGTATTCTCAAAAGCAGAAGGCTGTATCTGGGATGTTTATTTTGAGGATGGAGACAACCTCACTTTAACTATCCCACCAACATACAATGGAACAGAGGTATGCTATTATACAAACGCCAGCTATGATATAAATGATTCCATTGATAATGCAGTCTACAATTTGTTCAGTGTATTGGATTTTGACAATAACGGCAAACCCAGTATAAAGATGAGTGAAAGTAATTTTGAGATTGATAGCGTATCCCAATCAAATGTGCCTTCATTATGGGGGCCTACAATAGTTGAGGCAAGAGTATGGTAATCAGAAAGAACAAGAAAGCAGTATTATTCACAGTAACAGCAATCCTATTAATCACAATAATATTGTACTATTTCACCTTACAGACAGAATACAGATTAAGGAACCAAGCTCAGACTATAGAAACAAGAGTAGACACAATGAACAGTTTTATCCATGACATAGAAAAGGATATTGAGAGAGGCGTATATATCACTGGTTACAGGGCTTTGCTTGGAATTATCCAATACGAAACCAGCAACGGAGTCTATGTAGAAAGCATTACAGACGCGTTTTTTGAAACATTTGTTAATGGAACGATTAATAATTCTTATGCAGGGCTTCTTAACAACAACACGTTTATCAATTGGACTGATAAGATGAAGATACAAAGTGATAGAATAGATATTGGTCTAAATTTCATATTAAACAGCTTAGATGTATACCATGTTGACCCATGGTACATAAACCTCGATATCAACCTAACTATCCTTGTTACAGATAAAAAACAAACTGCTTCCTGGACAAGGGATGAATTCGTAAGCTCTAGGATAAACATCCTTGGTTTTGAAGACCCAACATATATGATAAATACCCTTGGTAAGGTAACTAATACAATTGCAAAGACAAACGTAACGCAGTTTGTAGATAGATCTACCAATGACACTAGCCAATTACAGTATCATGTAAACAATTCGCTTTATAGTGAATGGACAGGAGCACCAAGTTTTTTAATGAGACTGGAAGGGAATTTCAGTAACTCTTCATTTGGTATAGAAAGTTTTGTTGATATTGAAGAGCTAAGAGGACAGGGCCTTACTATCTCTTCAAGAAGCAATATAGATTACATCTACTTTTCAGACATTGACCACAACGTTTATCAAATTTTAAATATGCCAGATGATTTTGGTATTGATGATGAGAGTAATGGGACAATAACGCATTTAGAGAAGTATGATGTAGATGGGTTAGAGATAAGTCAGAAGAAAGGGAAGAAGAAGAAGAAGAAGTAAAAGATAAGACTAAGGAAAAAAGAATCCGAAACCTTTATATACAATACACCCATATTTTCCAGTTAAAGAAGGGTTAAAACAGGGGTTGGAATGGCAAAGAAGATAAAAGAGGCTGAAAGCGGTAAAGTGCTTCTTACTGGCGTAGATAAGCTTATTGAGCTGATTAAACAGACAAAAAGGATTTCTATCAAAGAGGCTGCTAAAAAACTAGGTGTATCCCAAGATGCAGTTGAAGAATGGGCTGATTTCCTTGATGAAGAAGGTATAATTGAGATTGATTATAAGTTTGCAACCCCTTATCTTGTAGAGAAAAAGCTTACGAAGAAGGATATTGATACAAAGGCTAAAGAATTCCGCACTGAAAAACAGGGGTTTGTGAGAAATGTTGAATCTATGCTTTATTCTATAGATAAAGAAAGAGAAGGCTTATTAGCTATAAAAGAGGAATTCAACAAGCTAAAAAAAGATCTTGGTTCTGAGTTTGAAGAAGCAAGAGAAGAGATGCAAAAACTGTCTAAATTTGAAGACCTAAAGAACAATGTTGACAAGCAGTTGATTAAACAGCAGCACGAATTTGAGAAAAGAGTTGAGGGAATGAATAAACAAATTATCAATGAACAGAAGAAATTCCATCTTTTCCTTGAGAAAATAAAACAAGAGAAGCTTAAGCTTAACAAGGAGAAAACAACACTTAGCTCTGAAAAAGAGAAAGAAACTGCTTTAACTAAAAAACTTGAACTGTTTGAAGAGTCTGTTAAGAAATTAAAACAAGATATTGAGAAAGATACAAAGGTTATAGATATCTCTGGAAAAGAGATCAAAAAACTGGAAAGATTAGCTGATTCAGTTAGAGAGCACATAATAAAAAAGAAAGAAATGATTGATTCCCTTATTGAAGAAAGCAAGAAAAAGGAAGAAGAGGTATTAAAACAGCAGAAAAAGGTAATTGAAGGCATAATCAAAAAGAAAGAGAAGATGAAAGATGAACAGCCTATTAACAAACGAATCACAAACAAATTTAAGAAGTTGCTTGAGAAAAAGGTTCAGATTGGCAGAGCAATCGCAACCATTGAAAAAAGAAGAACTGACTTAAGGTCTACACTTAATGAGCTGATTAAAAAAGCTAACGCAGTTCATCTTGCAACAAAAGAAGCAGACTTGTATGCTCATATAAAAAAGCTTGAGAAGAAGTTCAGTGAAGTAGATAAGAAGAAAGGATCATTTGAAAACGAAGTCAAAAAATTAGGCAAGCTATTATTAAAAAAGTAAAAACATTAAAAAAGAGGTAAACCATGGTTGAAGTAATTGATTCATATAAATTTTTCTCTAATAAGATGCCTATTTCTATTAGAATTTACAAGTCAAAAGAAGAGTTTGTACCGATATATGAAGTCTCTATTTCAACAATAAGCAAGAATACTGAGATTGTTCTTGAGAAGATCAGAAAAGAGCTTATCACAGAGGTAAATTTAGGTATACTTGATATTACTGATACAAAAAAAACAGGCTTTATTGAGAACAAACTAAGTGAAACCATCTCTTTACTGATAAAAAAGCATTTCCCAGGTATGGACGATAAAACATTAAACTTCTTAACAGCATTCCTCATATAAAAGAGTATTGGTATGGGTAAGGTTGAGATATTAAGAGATGATAACCAGCTAGAAGAGATCGCTATAAACAGCGCTAAGGAGCCTGTCTGGGTTTATCATAGGAAACATGGTTGGTTAAAGACCAATATATCCCCTGACAACGAAGATCAGATCAGACATTACGCAACAATGATAGGCAGGAAAGTAGGCAGGCAGATAACTATACTTGAACCATTGATGGATGCAAACATGACAACCGGAGACAGGGTAAATGCAACATTGAATCCTATTTCAAACCATGGCAACACGATTACATTAAGAAAATTCGCTGCAAAGCCATGGACAATTACTACTTTTATCAATAGCGGCACTATTTCGCCTGAAGCAGCTGCACTGATCTGGCAGGGTGTACAATATGAACTTTCAGCTATAATAGCAGGAGGTACTGCAACTGGTAAAACCTCAACATTAAATGTAATTGCAAACTTTTTCCCACCTAACCAAAGAATAATAAGTATCGAGGATACACGTGAAATACAGCTACCTAAATTCTTGCACTGGCTTCCTATGATGACCAGGTTGCCTAATCCTGAAGGCAAAGGCGAAGTTTCAATGCTTAATCTGCTTGTTAATGCACTAAGACAACGTCCTGACAGAATTGTAGTAGGTGAGATAAGGCGTAAAAGAGAAGCTGAGGTTTTGTTTGAAGCTATACATACAGGCCATTCAGTCTATGCAACATTTCACGCAAATAATGTAGATGAGACAATCACAAGATTAACTACTCCTCCTATAGAGATCCCAAAAACATTACTGCCAGCAGTATCAATGATAATTATCCAATATAGGAACAGAAGAACAGGTATAAGAAGAACTTTCCAGATAGCTGAGATACTTGAAAACGGTGATCCAAATATCTTGATGCAGATTGACCTTAAAAGAGACAAGATGTTCAAAGTAAACAAATCTAAGTCATTGCTTAAAACACTTCAGTTATATGCAGGTATTGGCCAGGCAGAATTAAACAGGCAGCTAAAAGAGAAAGTATCTATCTTAAAATGGCTGGTTAAGCAGAAGATAGATACAGTAGATAATGTGGGCAGGGTAATGGCTGAATTCTATACAAACAGAAAAAATTTAATGAAAGCTGTTCATAAAAACAAGCCTTTGGGGTGATTCAAGATCCCAGGTAATTTTTTTCACAGGATTGCAAAAACCCTACCAAACCTAGATCCAAAACTAAAACAAGCAGGCATGCGTGATACACCAGAAGACTTTGTTAAAAAAACAGCCATTAGTTCTTTTTATATGACAACAGGGTTTACTATCTTTCTTGCACTAATCTTTTCAAAGTATGATGTACTCAAGAAAATGCCTTACATTATATTCCCTATTTTCTTTGTAATGCTTTTCTTCTATTTCCTTAAACTGCCTGAAGTAAGGATATTAAAAAGAAAAAGAGAGATTAGTGAAGAGATTGTTTTTGCAGGCAGATTTCTTATAATAGAGCTTGAAAGTGGGATTCCATTGTACAATGCATTGCTTAATATTTCAAAAAACTTCAAAACAGTTGGTGCTTATTTCAAAGAGATAATTGATAATGTTGATCTAGGTGCATCTATGGAAGATGCCATTGGTGAAGCTCTAGAACTAACACCTTCCCAAGACATGAGAAAGATATTGTGGCAGATCACTAACTCAATCAAGACAGGTGCGGATGTAACCAAGTCATTAGGCTCTGTTCTTGAACAGATAACAAAAGAGCAGATAATTGAGATAAAGAAATACGGTAGAAAACTAAACCCATTAGCAATGTTCTATATGATAGTAGCAGTGATATTGCCTTCAATTGGCATTACCATGGTTATAGTGCTTTCAAGTTTTTTATCCATTTCTTTGAATTTAACTGCATTAATGGTTTTAGTTGTTTTACTTGGTTTCATGCAGTACATGTTTATTGCAGTTATTAAAGCAAATAGGCCTACGGTGAATCTATAATGTTTAAGCTATTTAAAAAGAAAAAGAAGAAAGGAAGAAAGGAAAAGAAAAAACAAGAGAAGAAAAAAACAAAGATAGAGATACCCAAGATACCCTCTTTGTTCAAGAAAAAAGGTTTTTTCAGAAGAAAAAAGAAAGACACAGGGAGTGAAGATGAGAAAGAGCTAGCCAAGAAAGCAGATCCGCTTAAACAAGAGAGAGAAAGGCTAAAAAAACAGAGAATTGAGAGAAGAAAAAAAGAAAAAGCAGCTGAAAGAAAAAGGCTTCTTAAGATTTATTTGAAGAAATCTGGGCTTTACATAGAACCTAAAAAGATCAAGAAATTACTTTTTAACCTTTGCGTACTGGTAAACCTTGGTATCTCTGCTTACATTATATACTTATTTGCGCAAACCGGCAGAAGCGTAGGTTATTTGCTGTTTATCATTGCCATAATATGGGTAATTGCGTTTATACTCATACTCTTTGCACTCTGGCTTTTATTCTACTTTGTACTTGATTTAAAGGTTTTCCGTAGAAAACTAGGTGTAGAAGAGGTTTTACCAGATTTCCTGCAACTAGCTTCTGCTAATATACGTGCAGGCATGCCTATTGACCAGGCATTATGGTTTGCAGTAAGGCCACGTTTCGGAGTTCTAGCTAAAGAGATAGAGACTGTAGCTAAAGAAACAATGGCAGGAGAAGACCTTAGAGATGCTTTAAGGGATTTTTCAGACAAATATAAATCAACTGTACTTAAAAGATCTATCAATCTGTTGATAGAAGGCCTTGACGCAGGTGGTGAAGTAGGTGAATTATTAAACAAGATTGCAACAGATATCCAGGAATCAAGAGTAATAAAAAAAGAGATGGCAGCAGACATTACAACCTATGTAATATTTATCACTTTCTCTGCTATAATTGCTGCGCCCTTGCTAATGGGGTTGTCATACCAGTTGTTAAACATAATTGGCCAGTTAACTGCAAGAATGGGTACTACAGCTACTGCTCCAAGCACATCTATAGGGCTTTCAATATCAAAAATACCCATTTCATTAAAGGATTTTAGGATTTTTGCTTTTTCCTCATTATCAGTAACAGCCTTTTTTTCGGCAATGATGATCTCAGTTATAAAGAAAGGCAATGTAAAGGAAGGTATGAGATACATACCAACATTTATTATAGTGGCTTGCATACTGTTCTATTTCTCAATGGCTATTATGGGTAAAGTGCTTGGTGGATTGATTTAGAGGCAATATAAACATAATCTTTAAATATAAGCAAATCAATAATTGAAATAAGGTATATTTATAACTATCATTAAAGAGGTGTTAATATGAAACTTTTGAAGAAAGGTTTAGAAAATAGAAATTTTCTAAAAACAAAAGCACAAGCTGCAATGGAATTCTTAATGACTTATGGCTGGGCCATCTTAGTTGTACTGGCTGCTATAGCTGCTTTAGCATATTTTGGTGTTCTATCTCCAGAAAAATTTTTGCCAGAGAAATGTACTATTGCTCCAGGCATAGCATGTGTCAGCCACAAGGTTGAGGTTACACAAGCAACCTTAGTTCTATCAAATGGAATGGGTAAAGACCTAAAAATCAACTCTATGAATGTTGCTGGTTGTAGTAATACAGGTATGGACCAGAATTTCCCTAACGGAGAAACAGTTACATTTACAATAACTGAGTGTACTAATGGAGAGCTTAAAGACAGGTTTGATGGTGATTTGACAATAGTCTACACTGAGAAATCTTATAATCTAACAAAAACAGTGTATGGTTCTATTACAACAAAGGTAGAATAAAGGCCAGATCTGTGTTAACAAGTAGTATATTAGTATACAAAAACGTAACATTTATATATGAGCAAATCCATAAATAAAACTAATATATTTAGGAATATCAAATAAAGAGGTGAAAAAGGATGATGAAAAGAGGACAAGCAGCAATGGAATTCCTGATGACCTATGGTTGGGCCATCCTGGTCGTTTTGGCTGCTATTGGAGCTCTAGCATACTTCGGTGTGTTAAGTCCAGACAGATTCCTGCCAGAAAAATGTGTTATGCCATCTGGTTTAGCATGTTTGGATTTTAAAGGAACAACAACAGCACTAAGTGCAGTTATTCAGAATAGTGCAGGCTTTGACATGTCAAGTGTTACTGTAACAGTGCACGGTACATCATGCACTCCAGCATCAACAACATTAAGCAACGGTGAGAAAAAAACATTTACATGTTCAGGAACATTTACCGCAGGAAAACTAAAAACCAACGCAACAGTGGCTTACACCAATGCACAAACAAGCATGACACATTCAAAGGTTGGTGACTTTATAGTAAAGGTTGTTTAAAGCCTTTATTTTTCTTTCTTTTTTTTGAAAAGATATATAAACAGAAGAGATTATACTAATTTCTATGACAAGAAAACCTGTTGTTGCTGGGATGTTCTATCCAGGTAATTTCTCTGATTTAGATAAGATTATCAATTGGTGTTTTGAAGAATCCAAGTTTGGGCCTGCCTGCCTACCTTCCAACAAAAGAACAAAGAAAATAATAGGAGGGGTTTGCCCTCATGCAGGTTATCCATATTCTGGGCCTGCTGCAGCATGGGTTTTCAAAGAGATTGCTGAATCAGAGTTCCCAGATCTGTTTATTATCCTTGGTACAAGCCATAGTGGTTCAACTTCTTGTATATCTTTAGAAGATTGGGAAACACCTTTTGGCCTTGTTAAAGTTAACAAGGCATTTGGAGAAAGGTTTGCAAAGAAATCAGGACTTATAGTTAATGAAGCTGCCCATTCTAATGAACATTCAATTGAAGTACAACTGCCGTTTCTACAGTTTGTTAATAAAGATAAACTAACCCTCATCAGGATATTGCCTATACTGGTTTCCCATGATGTTGATCCAACAGGTATTGCAGAAGCTATTGCAGAAACCATTAAAGAAACAAAAAAGAAAGTTATCATTATTGCATCTGGAGATTTCACACACTACGGCCTTAATTATGGATACATGCCATTTAGAGACAATGTTAAAGAAAACCTACACAAATTAGATAAAGGTGCAATTGAATTCATAAGAAAACTTGATACTAGTGGATTCAGAGATTACATCAACAAAACAGGTGCAACAATCTGCGGTAGAGACTCTATTTCTGTTTTAATTGAAACAATGAAAGTGCTTATGGCAAAAAAAGCAAAACTCCTTCATTACTACACTTCTGGAGATATTGTTGGTGATTATTCTAACGCTGTTGGTTATGGGGCTATTGTGTTTGAATAAACAGCATAGAAATCTTTGACCGTCGAAGTCATTGCCTGCATTGTTTTGCGTAGCAAAAAATGCAGTGACGAGACGGAGCTTTGAGAACGTGTTTTTAAGTGAGCAAAGCGAAGTAGGGCAAAGATTTCTATATTGTGTTTGAATAAATAATAAAATTTAAATAAAAAACCCAATTTAACGTGTTCTATGGTAAAAGAAGGTAAAGCTAGGGACGAAAAAAAATTAAGTGATGGTTATTCTGATGGATTCAAACCTTTAAAGTCGCTTGATCTTGGCAGATGTAACTCAGTCAACGATGTAGTTACTGCAATGAAAGATACAGCTTTTGGCGGCAGAAAATTAGGTGAAGCTGCAGATGTTCTTTACAACATGGTCAAGGATAAAGATTGTTTCAAAGTACTTACTCTAGCAGGAGCTATGACTGTTGCAAAGATGGGCCTTGTTATCTGCGATATGATAGACAATGGCATGGTAGATTGTATAATCAGTACAGGCGCATTAATGGCACACGGATTTATTGAAGCTGCTGGCATGACTCATTTCAAATATGAAGAAGGGATGAATGATAAAGAACTTTACTATAAAGGTTATGATAGAGTTTATGATACTTTAGAGTTGGAAAAAAACTTAGATGAAGCTGAGTTAATCGTGAACAAAGTGCTAGAATCTCTAGATGAAAACACTAAATGGAGCAGCTATCTTCTTAATGAGAAACTTGGAGAGCATCTTAAAAAGAACTTTAAAGGTAGAGGCGTACTTAAGTCTGCTTATGAAAAAAAAGTACCAGTGTTTATTCCTGCGTTTACAGATTCAGAGTTTGGCCTTGATTTTGGATTGTTAAACAGAAGAAGAGAATTAGAAGGCAAGAAAATAATACATTTTGATCCTTTTATTGACCTTGAGAAATATACTGAACTATGCAGTAATTCGAAAGTAATGGGAATTTTCACTATTGGCGGCGGAGTCCCAAGAAACTGGGGACAGCAAATAGGTCCTTACCTTGATATTATCCAAAAAAGAATCGGACAAGGAGGAGGCTTTAAACGCTTTAAGTATGGAGTTAGGATCTGCCCTGAGCCAGTACATTGGGGCGGCTTAAGCGGCTGTACATACACTGAAGGTGTTTCCTGGGGCAAGTTTGTTCCAAGAAGTGAAGGTGGCCAATGGGCAGAAGTACCTTGCGATGCAACTATTGCCTGGCCTTTTATTGTAAAAGCTGTTTTAGAGCGGTCAAATAAAAAATAATCTCTTTTTCATTATTCATTCTCAGTGACACGTTACCGTCTATAAAAACAGAATTATTCAGTAAACTTTATATATCAATTATCATTTTAGAAGAGTAACCAAAGAGGGGGGTTGCAAAAAATGGAAGATACTATTCCTATGGATTTAAAAGAGTTAAACATACGCTTGGTCAAATCTTTTTCTGCAGTACGAGCAGATATGAACAGATTAAGAAAGCAAGTTAGAGACATGAAGTCAGAACGTCTTTCAGTTGATGGACTAAAGAAAGACATCAGCAGACTTAACAGTAGAATAGATTCTGTAAGTGATTTTAGCAATTTAGTTAAGAATGAGAACTTCAAAAAAGAGATTAACAAATTAAACAGTAGGCTGGAGTATCTAAGCGATAAAAAAGATTTAGTAAGTAGTAATGAGTATAAAAAAGAGAATGACAAACTCAAGAGCAAGATAGATAATATCAAAAATAAGTTGAAAGATGTAAAAGCAATAAATTTCAGCAGCGAGATAAAAGAGCTTGAAAACAAACTCCAGGAATTCCCATCTAGAAAGCAGATAGACATTGAACTTAATGATTTTGAGGAAGAGATGGGCATTATTAAGAAAGAGATTAAGAACATATCTAAAGACCTAGAAAAATCTAAAGAGAAGTACGGAGATATATCAAACATTAACAAGACTGTTGAAAAGAATAAAACAGAAGTTGAAAGTTTTAAAAAAGAGATTAAATCTTTCAAAGATAGCATTGAAAAGCTCAAAGATCTGTTTGCAGAACAATCAAAACTTGATTTCACTTCTATTTCTCATCTAAACAAGAAGATGAACAAAACAGAGAAGAACTCAAGAGATCTAGAAGAAGATATAGAGATGATCAAGACAGACCTAAACTCTTTAAGCAGCCTTTCAAAACAGTTTGACAAGATTAAGATGAACTATTTCTCATTGCTAAATATGAGCAAAAAGATTGATAACATCAAAAAAGATCTTTCAAAATTTGAACCAGAAAGCAGCGAGATGAAAAAATTAAAAAAAGAATTAGATGAAATAAAAAATGACACTATTCCTAAAGAGGACTTTGATTATGAGATTGGAAATGTAAAAAACTTCCTTAAAAAGTTTGAGATGAAAGCACTGGGTATAAAAAAAGAAATAATTAAAGCTGCAGAAAAGAAAGAGAAACATGAAGTTTCGCTTAAAGCTCACGTTGACAAATCAAAGTCCGCTATGGACGAACTTGAGTTTTTGCGTGAAAGTGTCCTTAAAGAGATTGAAACCCACAAACTAACTTTTTTTACTAAACTCAGTTTACAAAACAAACTGGATGGGTTAGATAAGCAGGTAAAAGAATTAAAAGAGGAGATTAAGGAGTTAAAAGGCTTTAAGAAAGATGCAGGTAAAATTAAGAGCATGATTGAAGACACAAAAACCAACAAGATTGGCCAGCTTAAAGAGCATATAGATATTCTAAAAACAGATATTAAAGATCTAAAGAGTGTTAAGAAAGACACTGAGAAGATGCAAGCAATGCTCGAAAAAAAAGAAACTAAAACTAAGGACCTTGAAGAGCTTAAAGGCCACCTCGACTCATTAAAAGGTGATGTAAAGGATCTAAAGAGTGTCAAAAAAGACACTGAAAAGATGCAGGCCATACTTAAAGATAAGAAGATTAAAACTAAAGAGCTTGAAGAAGATCTAAAGAAATTGAATCAACAGTTCAGAAAGGTTTCAATAAGGCTTCCAACTGAAGAGAAAGTAAAAAAAGAAGGTAAAAAAGAAAAAAAGAAAAAAACAGAGATAATTGAGGGCGTTGAAGAAGAAGCAGTTGAAACACCAGAAAAGAAAGGCTTTGTAAGCAGACTTGTAGATTTTTTTATTGAAGAGGAAGAGCAAAAAGAGCCTGAAGAGATATTTAAAGAGATCAAGCCAAAGGAACTTAAAAAAGCAAAAGAGAAACCTGTAGAAAAAAAGGAGAAGCCAAAAGAAAAGGTTAAAGAAAAGATTGAGATAATTGAAGAGATTAAAGATAAAGAGAAAAAAGCAAAAAAAGGCTTTTTCAGTAGGATTGGGGATTTCTTTTTTGAAGAAATAGAAGAAGAGGAAGAAAAGCCTTATTTTATGAAGACACCTAAAGAAAGAGAATTAGAAGAAAAGAAGGAGAAATTAATAACAAAACCTAAGAAAGAGATAAAAGAGAAGAAAGAAAAGGTAAAGAAGAAGGAGACAAAATCTCAAAGCAAAGAAGAATACATAAACATCTCAGAACTGAAGTCTAAGAAACCAAAAAAAGAAGAAAAGAAAAAAGAAAAAAAAGGCTTTTTCAGTAAAGTAGCAGACTTCTTTTTTGAAGAAGTCGAAGAGTAAAACAAGAAGCATAAACTTTATATATGGCTAATTTTCTCAAAATAAAGGGTGATATATATGTTCAAGATCGAAGTTGATAATGAGAAATGTATTGGTTGTGCTGCATGTACAGCCCAGTGTGATAATCTAATTATGGAAGGCGACAAAGCTAAGCCCGTTAAGGCTGAAGTCAATGAGGTTGGCTGTAATAAAGAAGCAGCTGATTTGTGCCCTGTACAAGCAATAATCATTAAAGAGGTCAAATAGATGTCTGACAAGATAACTAAAGACATGCCTATTGGCAAGATAGTACAGGAACATCCTGAGACAGCTGAAGTTTTCTCAAAGCACGGACTACATTGCTTAGGCTGTGCAATTGCACATTTTGAGAATCTAGAACAAGGCGCTACTGCACACGGAATTGATGTTGATAAGCTTGTTAAAGATTTAAATGAAGCAATAACAAAAAAAGAAAAAAAATAGTTCTTTTTTCTTTCTATTTCCAGAAAGTTATTATTTCTAATAACCACTTCCAGAAACTGTTCTTTTCTACAGGTTCATCTACCGGCTTCTCGCCAGAGTCGACAAAATCATCCACATCAAAGACAGAATCTCCTGTAACAGCTCCGATATCAACATTATCATCATATTCTACACCCATTGATGCTGCTTCAGCTTTTATTGAACTCCTGGCAAATTTTCCTAAAGTGTTTGTCAGTATTGTGTTTGTTGATTTGTCATAATCACTGTATTCCTTAGCTTCAGATACTAATTCTTTATCAAGACCTTCTTCCTCGTAGTACTGATCAACATCCTGCCTTTCATAAGACAAAGCTCTGTAATTTCCGCCAGTTGCATAAGCAATCTCTTTGAAAGCTTTAATGCCATATTTGTCAATCCCAGAACCACTCACAGTGTAGATAGTAATGCCTTTTTCCTTTGCATCGCTTGCAATTTCTTGATGGTCATATCCATTAGGACAGCCTTGATGGAAAGAACTATCACTGCTTCCTACACCATGAGGTGCTGCATCTCCAATCAAAAAGATAAGCTTTTTTCTTTCGTTCT
>CAZJZJ010000010.1:0-39883 GCA_964550525.1 uncultured Methanosarcinales archaeon | reverse complement strand
TCTACAACATCAGGGCTCATCTGCATGGTTATATCATTAACAATAACCAGAATGTCAATATCACCTTTACCTTGTTTTTTCTTGCCTTTAGCAGTGCTGCCAAAGATAACTACAGCTCTTATAAAAGTACCAAACTCCTCATACATTCCTTTAGCAAACTTTCTAGCTAACTGTATGTCCTCTTTTGGATAGTGTTTTAGGTTCTGGTTCAACCGTTTATTCATGCTAAACTGCATAGTGCACCCCTAGAGTTGTTATTTGCTGATAGAGTATATAAACTTTTGTGAGTATTCTCTAGTAGGGAGAAAAGATTTATATATGTGTGCGACATTTTAGTCATACATGGCAAAAGAATTAGAGGATGTTCTGAAGAAGAAGATTAATTTTCTAGTAGATGAAGCTATGCAGAAGTTTCTTGGAGTTACAATCAATGAAATCGGCAAAGATATTACTGATAAGATTGAAAAGAATCCTTTGTTAAGGTTTAATGTTAATACTGCTTTGAAGTTCAAGACAGCGAAAAAGATCTTCAAAAAGGATTTCATAACTAAGGTCATCCAGACAAGTTACGGCAATATCTCTGAGGTTGCTAAAAAGCTTGGTGTAGATAGGCGTTCTATACATCGTGCTGTCAAAGAATTAAGGATTGATGTTAAGAAATGTAGAGAGATTATGCTTAAACCTAGCTACTATAGAAAAGAAGCAGTTGACAATATCCTTAGAGATACTTTAAGCCAATACAAAAGCATATTAAGGCCTTCAAAACTACAGCAAGTCTACAAAAACGTACCTCATCTTAGCAAGGATATAGCAGAAACACTACCACCAATACTAATGACACTCAAAGAAGCAGAACAAGAATTCGAAAAACAATACCTATCAAAAGCACTCAAAGAAGCAAAAGGCAGCATCACTAAAACAGCAAAGAAGATTGGCCTAAGGTATGAGACAATAATCAGGAAAATGAAGAAGTTGGGGATGAAACAGTAATTCTTACGAAAAAACCATAAATTATTTATACTCATTCATCTAAAGTATGTTGTAAGAGCGGGGGTTCTTGGAAAAAAGGGTGTATTGGTTTGTCGTATAGTCCGTGTAAAGTGATCGAAAGGCCGCGTTATACAGACGATCTGCGCTTGTTCTATGATAGTGTAAGGGGAATTAGTGAGGAACTTGCTGGAAAATATAGAGAAAAAAATGATGCACTTATCTGTCTGGATAGTTGGTGGGCTACTAAAGCATTGACATATCTTATAGGATATAATCCTGATACAAGAGCAACCCTGGATGAAGTAATAATTCTTGACCATCATGAAAATGGTAGTGCTCCAGTTCCTAATATAGAGAGTATAACATACATTAATCCTTCTTTCCAGCATGGTATGCATGAGAAATGCCAAGCAGAGATAATGTATGGGACTTTATTGCATCTCTTGGATAAGTATAGCCTTGATTTGGATTCGCGAACATGGGAATACTATAACAAGCTTTTAGCGCTTGCAGTAGTAGCTGACCATTGTGTATTTACACCTTTATCTGAAAGAGCTATTAGGTTTGTTGCACATGAGTATGACCTGCCTAGATTAGGGTATGATGTTGCGAATAATAACATAACTAAACGTACATGCGCATTCTCAGAGTTAGGTGATTTTGTCAATGTTCTTAGTATACCTTTGGTTATGGAGAAAGATAGTAAGAATTCGAGCCGTGTTTTGTCTGTTCTTGAAAACAGGGACCTTCATTTGCCTTATATAAATAAACCTAGAGGAGATTTTGAAGATTTAATTAAATGGAATCAAAAATATGATTGGGTTAAGTCTATATTCAAATTTTATGATGAAAAGAAAAAAGAGGTTCTCAGTTATGGAAGAAATAGTTTTTTTACTCTGAATGGAGATAATTACGGCTATGTTTGCCCAAGAGACAACATTGTTTTTGTTACTAATGTAGAAAGTAAATTTGGTAATACTATCTTCATAAATCATCTTGGTAGTCTCTATGAGGGTAATATAGTTGTTGTTGAGACCATACACAACGGCAAAATTAGTGTTAGTATAAGGCACCAGGGTCAAGATGATATCAATGTAGGTATGATAGTGAAAGACATGCTCAAAGACGGAGTTGAAGGGATTAAATTCTTCCGTGGAGGTGGACATTCTTCTGCAGCAAGCGTTGGTTTTAGTTCTTATGATGGTGACACCTACATGCCTAAAGAAATCATAAAACGTTTTGGAGTAGAGTTTATTGAACGGGTTAGATATCAGAGAGAACACGGGTTTCCTCAAAAGCATCTTCAAAGAGTTTCTTGGATGAATGTGCATGATCGAATCTTGTCTAAACTTGAAGACGTGAAAAGAAACCAAAATTATTCTAGGATTTGTGTTGCAGCAGATGGAGATCTTGATGGTATGGTCAGTGCTCTTTTCTTACAGGAGATTATGGAAAGAATACCCATGTGACCAAAATGTCGCACTTTTCTATGTTTTAAGCTAATCTTCTTTATAAAGCTACAAAGCATTATAGACGTATACTGACGAGAATGTCGTATTGAGGCTAAAATGCAACAAACAGGAGTTGGTTTGGCGAGGTCAGCCATACAGGACATGAGAACAACTGGGCAAGATACAGGTACTTATTCTGCTATGCTTAGCTCTTTTTTAGCTATGGCTAAGAAAACTGCTAATGTTAGCGGTCAAGGTTATTTTCCTATGCAATTGTTGACTCAACAAGGTCTACATGACTATCATTATCTTAATGGCAAATATTCAGAAAACCAAGGTATTACTGGAAAGAAAAAGCTTTCTGGAAATAAAGAGGTATTATCTTTAGATAATTATGTCAAAGAATACGGGGTAAGATATAACCAAAAAAGTAAACAAGGGGAAAAGAGCGGTTATGTTATACCTCTGGATAAGAATACTGCAGCTGTTCTTAGTGGTCTGTCTGGTGGCAAAGGTTATGTTGGTATAGAGAAACTTGCTGAAGAAGTTACATCCTCAGAACTCTATGATGGTAGTGATATCTCTGGCAGTGTACGTGAGACTGTGTTAGAGATGGTGAAGAATGGTTATGTTGTCTCTGGTAAATTAGAAGAAGAGTTATCAGATTATAAGCCTAGGAAAAACAAAGACCTAGCTAAAGTTAAGGAAAAGGATTTGGGTTTACTTTTAGCAGGCGCGAAATCTATTACAGATGTAACTAATCTTGTATTCAACCAAAAAAACTCGTATCTTAAAAACCAATACGATGCTTACTTGCTTACTTATGAACTTGACGGCAGACAAAGTACAATGGATAACGGCAGTTTTAAAAATGATGTAGTTGCAGAAGAGAAGTTCAGAGCAGGTGTGCCTATAGAAGTACCTGATGAAAAAGTAATCCTAGCTGAAAGCGAGTTCCAATATGGATCATTGGCAGGTGGGCCAGCAGGCTTAGTTGTACTTGTTCCTAAAGGAAACAGCCGTGGTAGAGATGGAAATTTTAGGGCTGTAGATCTTGTTGGTAGGAGTAATCTGTCTGAGCAGACACGTGGGCTGGAGTTTAACAGCAAGGCTTTCTACGACCAAAATAACAGGAAAGAATTATCTAAACCTAAATTAAATGCTTTAGCTATGCAGTATAGTTCTGAGAAAAAATCATCTTAAACCGCAACCCTTTTATAGTTCTAGAATTAGGTTTAATCATGATTGACAAGCTAGTTCAGATATTCGGTAGCCTTAACCAAAGCTTAGATGTGCTTTATGTAATCGCTGATATCAAGCCAGTTGCTAGAGTAAGCTTACACTCAAACCAGCTTTCAACTGTTATAGAGTTCTGTAAATTAAACAAGCTGTTAATGGATAATGCACCTTACAAAATTCTTATTGATAAAGCAGGTGACAAAGCAAACTATTCAGAAAAAGGAACAAGAATCAAGTTAGAGGATCCAAGGCCTGCAAAGTATTTCTTGTATATCTCAAAAGACGAGTTTCTTGCTAAACAAGCGAATGCGTTTGAATGTAAGAATGATCATTATAATTTAGGGGTATCTCTTGGTTATCCTGAATGTTGTGCTAGATTTTTTGCTGAAAACTATGATGAGGTTTCTAAAAAGAATAATGATTATACTTTGCCTGCTTTAAGAAGAAGTGAAGGCAATATTTTCCAGTTCTTTACAAACATTTGTGCAAGGTTCTTTGATATGCAGTTGATAAGCCATTTTCCTTGCAGTTTCAATTGCCATGGTTCACAGGAACTAGGTAGGAAACATCTTAACGTGCTTGGAGGAGTTAACTCGCAGATTGCAGATAAGATTATTAAAACTCTAAGAGGCGGGGTTGTGTATACAGAAAACGATGGTGTTTTCTTACTTAAGAATTCACAGCTTGCAGGTACAGAAATACATTACAACGGTGTTCTTTCAACTATTGAAGAGCCTGTTTTCATGCAGAACAGAGTTGTTAAAATAATAGACAAACACCATATCATTGTTGGAAATCAAACCATAAACAGCCCTAATGAGTTAGGGGTGATGTTTTTCAAATGAAACTCCTAAAAAATATCCAGATAATTGATCTTGCTCTTTTTGTAGATGGGATTGTTGTTCTTTCTGACCTGCATATTGGTTATGAAGAATCTTTGAATAAACAAGGCATCTTAGTTCCAAGGTTTCAGTTTAATGATTTGATGAAAAGAGTAGAAAAGATTTTTTCTAAGGTTAAGAATGTTAGAAAAATAATTATTGCTGGTGACTTAAAGCACGAGTTCGGCACTATCTCTGAAACAGAATGGAGGCATACCTTAAAGCTTCTTGATTTTCTTACAAAACAGTGTAAGGATATTATTTTATTGAAAGGCAACCATGACACTATCCTTGGGCCGATTGCTAAGAAAAGGAGTATTGTTGTTAAAGATACTTTTGTTCATAAAGACATGTTGTTTCTTCACGGGCATAAGGTGCCTAAGAAAATAAGTAAAAACCTAAAAACTATAATCATGGGTCATGCTCATCCTGCAATAAGTTTTAAAGAACGCCGTTCAGATAAGTTCAAATGTTTCTTACTAGGTAAATGGAAGAAATATAACCTCATTGTAATGCCTTCTCTTAACCTAGTTACAGAAGGCATAGACATAGCAACAGATAAGCTTGCTTCACCTTTCTTAGAACAAAATCTGGATAATTTTAAAGTTTTTGTTGTTTCTGACAAGGTTTATGAGTTTGGGAGGTTAAAGAATTTAAGATAAAATTTATATATCTCTGAATAACACCACCTAATATGGAACTAGAGCAGTTAATACAAGAGGCGAAAAAACTTATTCCAGTAGTTGTTTCTATAAAAGAAGATGGTGTTATAGGGGATGATGTTGATCCACAAACTGTTGAAGAACTTGAAGGAAAACTGGACATTAGAGTTAATGATAGGTATTTTAGGGATTTTAGAGTAAAGACTGCTAGGGATATGGCACGTGTACATTTATCCCAAGAATTTCATCACACCAAATCGGAATTAGCTGAGATGTTCCATCGAAGTGGTTTTTCTAAGAAGGTTGAAAGCCTATTTTGGAAAACAATTACTTGGAATACGGCTGGTTTGAGATACGATGAATCTGATGATGTAATATATGTTTCAAGTGACTTCTTGAAACGTGATCCTAAGCTTATAAAACAATTTTTAGTATGTGAACTTTCAGTTATGATGGATTATAACAAAAGTTTAGATCATAAAACTATTCGGAGTCAGAATCTAAGTGATATTCATGATGCAGCTCAGCTTTATAGGAAAGCTTACTTTATTAAACAACAGATTGTATCTTTTTTTAGTTATTTAGCCCTAGCACCTAAAATATGGCATCTAAAAAAAGGAATAGTATTTTGGGAAGACTCTGTTGATCTTAGGAAAGGGTTGGTACGGGCAGAAGGAGCTTATACCAGTAAAAAATACGTAGAACAAGTAGGGGCATATTCTCCTAAAAACTTATCTGAATATTCTGAAAGCTTTACTAATTATCTTGCAGAACTTGGTGTAGCGCCTTTTATGTTTTTTTATTCTCTTGGAAAGAGGCATATGCACTTTGGATTTAATATGAAATGTATAGAAAATTGCCATAAAAAAAGAGAGTCTGTTCTTCACACAATAATCAACATGCCTATTTCTGCAGCTTTTTATACTTCACGTGGTGTGCTACCTACTGAACTGTTAGACTAATCTACAAAACCTTTCCAAGTAAATCTGCTTTTGTGATAATGCCAACTAACTTGCCTTCTTTTGTAACTAAAAGAATAGGGTAGTATCTTAACAATCCAGAAACAATTCTTAGGGAAGCTTTTTGTGATATCGCAGGAGGGCATTCTAGCATAACGTCCTTTACAGTTAGTTTAGCTAGTTTTGTGGGATCATCTATCTCTGCCATCTTATTAATGATAGATGTTTCTGAGACAATGCCAATTGGTGCTCCATTATCAAGTACAGGCATTTGAGAAATATCATGTTTTTTCATGTGTTTAATAATATGGTGCAAAGATTCGTTTTTTTTTGCAGTTATGATCTTCTTATTCATGATCTCGAAAGCTTTTGCTTCTTTTTTCTCTTTTAAACTATCCAATGCAGAAAAGATTTGCTGGACTTTTGAATAGGTAGGATCGATCCTGCCTGATTCAACTTTAGCAATCAAACTCTGAGAAACATTTGCTCTCTTAGCTAGGTCAGACTGTGTAAGGTCAAACTTTTTCCTAAGCTGCTTTATTTCTTTGATATTGTATTGCATATAAGAAGGAATAATCTAGGTAGTATTTATGCTTTTCGGAATAAATGTAGTAAGATTTATATACTCTGTTTAGAATGACTCTTTTATGTTATGGGTAATAATTGCTTTATTGTCTGGATTGAGCAGAGCATTCATGAACGTGGTAGCTAAGAAAACTATTAGATTAAGTGATGAGTATGTTACTGTTTTTTCTCAGACTCTTTTTGCATCAGTTATTCTTTTCTTTTTCTTGTTGTATAGGGGAATCCCAGAGATAAAACAGCCTTATTATCTGGCTGTTGTTGTTTTTTCAACAGTTATCGGCTTTGCTGCAATCCTTTACATGAAATCAATAAAATATGCAGACCTTTCAAAATCTGTTCCAATGCTTGCACTTACTCCTGTGTTCTTAATTCCTATTGGGTTTTTGATAAATAAGGAGATGCCGAATCTTTATGGTATTATTGGTATATTGCTTATATTTGCAGGTGCTTATGGTCTTAATTTTGAGAAAAGAAAACAAGGTATTCTGTATCCTTTTAAAGAGCTTATCGTGAATAAAGGTTCAAGATATATGTTAATTGTTTCGTTTTTATGGGCTATTACAGCATCTATGGGTAAGGTTGGTATTGTTAATTCCTCTCCGACTTTTTTTACAACTACTGGTATATTTGGTTCTTCTATTGTTTTATTGCCTTTTTTATTGGTGAAATCAAAGAATATACTACCTAAAATAAAACACAACCTAAAAGGCCTTTTCTTTGTAGGTTTTTTCCATGGCTTACAGGAGCTGTTGTCTTCAATAGCTGTGACTCTTACATTAGTCTCTTATGCAATCGCAGTCAAAAGAATGAACCTTTTATTCAGCATTATTCTTGGATTTTTATTCTTCAAAGAAAAAGGCTTTAAGCAGAGCATGGTTGCAGGCTCTTTAATGGTTCTAGGTGTTATTGTTATTGGGGTTCTGGGTTAGAATCACTACCTCATACCAATTAATCCAAATATTCCTATGGGAATAATTTTGTCAATAATCTTTATATAAAAACAACCTATTCTTTAGAGAACCAATTTAATGAGGTGGATAAAATGAGTGAAAAAGTAATTTTGTCTTCTGAGTCTGTTACAGAAGGGCACCCAGATAAGATGTGTGACCTGATCTCAGACGCAGTATTGGATGATGCATTTAGGCAGGATCCAAACAGTAGGGTAGCTATAGAAACTGGCGCTAAAAACGGCGGTGTAATGGTTTTTGGTGAAATGACAACTAAAGGCTTTGTAGATATCCCTGCAGTTGCAAGGAAAACCATTAAGGATATCGGCTACACTAAGTCAGAGTATGGAATTGAGTATGAGACCTGTTCTGTTTGGACACAGGTAACTGAACAAAGCCCGGACATTTCCCAGGGAGTAAATGACCAAGATGGTCTGCACAAAGAACAAGGTGCAGGTGACCAGGGTATGATGTTTGGTTTTGCATGCAATGAAACACCTGAATTCATGCCTTTGCCAATCCAGTATGCGCATAAGCTTACTTTAAGATTAGCAGAAGCAAGGAAGAAAGGAGAGATAACTTGGCTAAGGCCTGATGGGAAATCTCAGGTTAGTGTTGAGTACGATGAAAATGGTAAGCCTAAAAGAATCGATACAGTTGTTGTTTCTACACAGCATGACAGCCATGTTAAGCACGAGGACATAAAGTCAGAGATAATTGAAAAAGTTATCAAACCTGTATGTAAGGATTGGATTGATGCAGAAACAAAGTTCCATGTAAATCCTACAGGAGCTTTTGTACGTGGAGGTCCTTATGCAGACGCTGGCCTTACAGGCAGGAAGATCATTGTAGATACCTATGGCGGTATTGGCAGGCACGGCGGTGGAGCTTTCTCTGGCAAAGATCCAACTAAAGTAGACAGAAGCGCAGCTTATGCAGCTCGTTATGCAGCTAAGAACGTAGTTGCAGCAGGTCTTGCAGATAAATGCGAAATCCAGTTGGCTTATGCAATTGGTGTTGCAGATCCGGTCTCTGTGAACGTAAACTGTTTTGGTACACACAAGATAGCTGAAGAAAAGATCTCAGCTTTGGTTAGGAAATTCTTCCCATTAAAACCAGCTGAAATACTTAAGCAGCTTGACTTAAGAAGGCCAATCTATCTGAAAACAGCTTCCTATGGTCACTTTGGTAGAAACGACCCAGATTTCACATGGGAAAAGGTAGACAAAGCAGATGTTCTAAGAAAAGAAGCAGGCCTTTAAGGCCTTTTTTTTCTATTTTTATTTTAATCTCCTTCGAATTCTACTAAAGAGAAAACCTTATGTCCAAGATCTTCTAGTTTTTTTCTTCCTTTAAGATCAGGCAATTCTACTATAAAAGAACATTCAATTATATCTCCGCCTAATCTTTTGATAAGGTTACATGCAGCGACAGCTGTACCGCCAGTGGCAATAAGGTCATCTACAACCAGCACTTTATCTCCTTTTTGGATTGCATCTGTGTGTACTTCTATTTTGTCTTTACCATATTCAAGTTCGTATTCTTCACTTACAACTTCTGCTGGAAGTTTTCCTGGTTTTCGTATAGGAACAAAACCTATTCCTAATTCGTGAGCTAGAACGCCGCCTAGGATAAAACCACGAGATTCTATACCTACGATAATATCAATAGGCACTCCTTCATATCTTTGTTTAAGTTCCTTAACTACATCTTTTAATCCGTGCGCATCTTTAAGCAACGTAGTTATATCCCTAAACATCACACCTTCTTTTGGCCAATGCGGAACTGTTCTTATTTTGTCTTTAATATGTTTCATGGTTTACACCCCCTATTTATATGAATAATCCTCATTAGGATACTTACTCTCTTTAACCTCTTTCTTGTACTCATTTATAGCTTTTTCCATTTCTGGGTACAAATTAGCAAACTTCTTTACGAACTTTGCGGTTTTTATGTTTGTCAATCCAAGCATGTCATGGTAAACTAGCACTTGTCCATCGCAATGCACTCCTGCGCCAATTCCAATGGTTGGAATATTGATAGATTCTGTGATTTGTTTTGCTAAAGTTGCTGGTACGCATTCGAGAACAATTGAGAAACAACCTGCTTGTTCTAATGACTTTGCTTCTTTCAATAATCTGTTTGCAGATTCTTCATCTTTACCTTGAACTTTGTATTCTGTTGCAGTCTGTGGTGTAAGGCCAATATGGCCCATGACTTCAATGTTGTTTTCTACTAAAGCTTTTACTATCTCAGGCCTATCTCTTTCTATCTTAACTGCTTTTGCACCTGCTTCTATCAACATCTTTGCATGGACTACAGCTGAATCTGGGAATGAATCTGATTTGTAAGGCATGTCTGAGACTAATAAAGAATTGTTGACAGCTCTTGCAACTGCTTTTGTATGATGTACCATATCAGTCATTGTAACTGGACGTGTACTATCATGGCCTAACATAACATTTCCTAAAGAATCTCCTACAAGAATAATATCTATACCACATTCTTCCAAAAGCTTAGCACTAGGATAATCATAAGCAGTAAGCATAGTGATTTTATCCTTATTCTTCATTGACTTGATTAAGTCGATTGTTTTCTTTATCATGCTTAGAAAGGGATAAAATTATTGTTTAAAAAGGTTGTTGTAATAAACTTTATATATCTTTTAGTTATTCTATTCCTTATGAAAATCCAAGGTAAACATTATAGGACAGTGTGGATGGAAGGTAATGTTATTAAGTTGATTAATCAGCCTTTGATACCGCATAAGTTTGAGATCTATGATTGTCATAATCTGAAGCAGACTGCTGAAGCTATTAAAACAATGATTGTCAGAGGTGCAGGTGCGATTGGTGCAACTGGAGCTTTTGGTCTTGCTCAGGCTGTGTTGAATTTTAAGGGAGATTTCAAGAATTTTTTTACTTATATTGGAGAATGTAAGGATATACTTGCTTCTACAAGGCCTACTGCTTATGATCTGTTCCATGGTTTGGATTTTGTTTTCAATGCTTTTAAGGATTGTACTGATTTCGAGTCTGCAAAAGAAAAAGCTGTTTCCGCTGCTAATCAGTATGCAGATATTGGTGCTGAGAGTTGTAAGAAAATAGGTGAACATGGTGCTAAACTGATTGCAGATGGTAATACTGTTTTGACACATTGTAACGCAGGCTGGTTAGCTTTTGTTGATTATGGTTCTGCACTGAGCCCTGTTTTTGTGGCTCACAATAATAAAAAGAAAAT
Organism: uncultured Methanosarcinales archaeon; assembly: GCA_964550525.1. Lineage (GTDB taxonomy): Archaea > Nanobdellota > Nanobdellia > Woesearchaeales > JANQNQ01 > CAZJZJ01. The sequence goes on along the minus strand of CAZJZJ010000010.1, from coordinate 28,929 downwards.
ATTTGTATTCGCTGACGAAACTAGACCTCGCTGCCAAGGTGCTCGTTTGACTGCTTTTGAATTAGCTGAAGAAGAGATTCCTCATGCAATTATAGCAGATAATGCTTCAGGCCATTACATGAAAGCAGGTAAAGTAGATATTGTTATAACAGGAGCTGATCGTATTGCTGTTAACGGAGATGCAGCTAATAAGATAGGTACGTATGAGAAAGCTGTTTTAGCGAAAGAAAACGGAATTCCATTCTACATAGCTGCGCCTACTTCTACAATAGACAGAAACTGTAAATCCGGCGATAAGATTCCGATAGAAGAAAGAAACCAGGACGAAGTTCTTTACATGTTCGGTTGGGATGATAAAGGTGAATTCTCTCGAGTAAGAATCGCGCCTAAAAACTCCTGCGCTAAAAACCCAGCGTTTGACGTTACACCAGCGAAATATATTTCTGGGATTATAACTGAGAAAGGTATAGTTGAAGCTAGTGAAGAAGGGATTAGGAAGTTGTTTGAATAAGCAAAACATTTATATTACTCTCTTTCTATTTATCTACTCATGACAAAAAGAGGTCAAGCTGCTTTAGAATTCATTGCTACTTACGGATGGGTTTTCTTAGTTGTAATGGTAGCTATAGCTACGTTATCTTATTTTGGTGTTCTGAGTCCAGATAGATTCCTGGCTAGCAAATGTGTTTTGCACTCAGGTATTGCTTGTACTGATTTCAGAGTAAATGAGGATTCTGTAACTGTGGTTTTAAGGAATGGGCGTGGGGATGATATGACTATTACAGAGATTACAATTGGTGGTTGTACTGGCTCAACTAATGGTTCTTTACAAAACGGTGAACAAGCGCAGTTTGTAGTAGATGGATGTAATTATATTCCTTATGATAGAGCTAATGCTGAGATTAATGTTACCTATTATTTAGCACTGGGTGAGTTGTCGCATACTACTGTAGGAAATATTATTGCTAAAGTTGAAGAAGGCGGAGTAGTAGTGGTTTCTTCTGATTATTTTAATGATCATACACCCTCAAAACATTTTGGCTATAATGCAGGTGCTTTACCACCAGACTCTTATCCTAACTGGTATGTCCAGCAGGGAAGCTGGATAATTGAAGATGGGCACATGTCTAATTTCTATGGCCCTGATAAAATAACAATGAATTCTCCTAATTCTAGCGTAGGCAAAGCAATAAGGGCAAAATCACTAGAAACTCAATATTCAAGATATCCTGCTTTTATTATGGCTTGGCAAGATGCAGATAATTTTTACAGTATGAGCTCAAGTGCTGGTTCTGGTGATGGAGGCTATATTGCGATTAACAAGGTAGTTGGTGGAGAATCAACAAATTTAGGTACAACTAATCTTGATTTAGACCTTAACACATGGTACTGGATGGAATTCAGATGGACATCTTCAACAACATTAAGTGGTCAGATCTGGCATTCAAACTGGACTAGCCTAGGCACAGTCCAAGGTACAATTTCAGAAGGATGGACAGGCGGTAATTACGGTCTATCTGGTTATAGAGGCGCAAAAGCCTGCTGGTTTGATAATGTCCAGATTAGGAATATTTAGATTAGGAAGTTGTTTGGTTAGTTCTCTGTTCTGGATCTGCAAACAAGGATATAAATCTACCTTCTTGAATCAGTTTGGTTACTTCTTCTGGTGAGAAAACCTTTCCATTCATGCAAATATAAATGCCTGGAGGTAATTCTTGGCTTTTTGCGATTGAATATCCTAGGCTAAAAGGTCCATCTGAAGGTGAAAATCCATAAAGTGGTATCATTGAGCCTGTTAATACTATTGTTTGATCTCTACGTTCTAAGTGCCTTCTTAAGAATCTTGCAGTGTCAGGCATTGTGTAGGTACCATGTGGGATAATTATTCTTCTACAAGGGCTTTTTTCAACAGTTTTTAAAATGTTTTTTAAGTCTTTTTGGTTTAAACTTCTGCTATCTTTCATACATACTTGTGTGAATAGTGATCTCTCATACAATTTTAGGCTTTTAATGAAAGAAGGAATAATAGACTTTCTGTGAGGAATAACTGTATCCTTAGTTCCTTCATAATATGAATCAATAGTTCCACCTGTTATCACAAAATGAAGACCTAGTGATGCATTCTTATTTTTAATGTTAAACATCTTCTCTATTAATGGTTTTTTTTGTTTTTTCATTATCTGTTCACTACTATATGGTAGATAGACTAATATATAAATATATTTATCTGATTTTGCCTCAAATGGTAAAATTTATATAGTCTTTTCCACATATGGTAAAATATGGCTGAAATGGAGGATGTAGGCGGATTACTTGAAAAGCTGGATGTAAAGGATAAGAGCATCTTAAGAGAGTTATTTAAGAATGCACGTGCTTCTTTTTCTCAGATAGGCAAGAATATTAGGTTGAGTAAAGAAGGAGTGAATTATAGAATTAAGAGGATGAAGAGAATTGGCCTTCTTACAGGGTTTAATACAGTGATTGATATTACAAAACTAGGGTGGAAAATCTTTTTTGTGTTTATTAGATTTAGACAAATTGATTTTGAAAAAGAAAGTGAGATATTTGAGAGTTTAGATGAGCACCCAAATGTTTCCTGGTTAGTCAAATGCCTAGGGAACTATGATTGCGTAGTTAAGTTTTTTTCTAGAGATTATATCGAGTTAAATGATATCATGAAGGAGATTGAATCAAAATTTAAAGGAAATTTTGATGAATATGATGTTGTAGTTGCAACAAAAGAATACGCAGTGCCTTTTTCTTTTATGTATGGGCCTAGAGGAGAAGATATTGAATATCTCAAAACAGGGAAGAAAAAACAAGTTAATCTAGCAGACATTGATTTAAAGATTCTTAAGGCCATAGCAAATAATGCACGGACGCCAACTACAGAGATAGCAAAAAAACTCAAAGTTCCAAGAGATGTAGTTAACTATCACCTGAAAAAATTAGAAAAGAATAAAGTTATTATAACATACAGACCAGATATCTGGCCGAATAAATTAGGTTATGGTGGGTATTTTTTGATGTTAAAATTAGAGAAATTAGATGAGCCTCTAAAAGAAGAAGTAAAATCATTTATATTAAACCATCCTAATGTAACTTATTTTTATAATACAATTGGCAGTAATGATATGCAGATTGAATTCAGGCTAAAAGTAGGCACAAGACTTAATGAAGTGTTGATGGAATTTAGAAGTATACTAAAACCCATCTTGAAAAACCATGAGTTCCAGATTATCCTACACGAATATAAGTATACTTATTTCCCTGAATGTTTGATGGAAACAGATTTGTGAACTTTTCTAAACCACAATATTTATAATACATTTCTCTATTCCATTTCTATCCAATTCACGAGGTGAACTATCATGGAATGGGGAATGGAAAATAGACTGTTTAAGACAATTAATCCAAAGACTGGAAGAGCTGTTATGTTGGCTGTTGATCATGGGTATTTTCAAGGGCCGACTACAGGTTTACGTGAGTTAAAAAAGGCAATTGATCCTTTAATACCGTATGCAGATTGTTTGTACATAACTAGGGGTATGGTAAGGCATTGTGTTGATCCAAAGAATAAGATTCCTATCTTCTTAAGGGTTTCAGGCGGTCCAAGTATACTTGGAGAATTATCTAATGAAGATCTAGTTGTTTCTATGGAAGAAGCCTTAAGACTAAACGCAGTTGGTATGGGTATGTCTGTTTTTGTTGGTGCTAAAAACGAAGATAGAAGTATTGCTAACTTAGGCAGATTAGTTAACCAAGCAAGAAGATACAGTATGCCTGTTTTAGGTATAACAGCTGTAGGCAGGGATATGGTTAGGGATGCACGTTATCTTGGATTAGCTTCAAGGATTCTAGCTGAGTTAGGAGCAGATATAGTCAAAACTTATTATTGCAAAGATTTCAAAGAAGTTGTTAAAGCTTGTCCAGTGCCTATAGTTATTGCAGGCGGTAAAAAGATTGATGAGAAAGACGCTTTACAGATGGCTAAGAATGCGATTGAAGACGGCGCAGTTGGTGTTGATATGGGTAGGAACATTTTCCAAAGCGATAACCCAGTTGGCATGATCAAAGCTGTAAGAGCGATTGTGCATGAGAATAAGAGTGTGGATGAAGCTTATAAAATCTACAAAGAAGGATGAAAACAGCAGTCTACTACAACAACAAAGATGTTAAGATAGAAGAGCGTGCTAAGCCTGAGATTAAACAAGGCGAGATTCTTGTTAAGATGAAAGCATCTGGTATTTGCGGTACTGATGTTATGGAATGGTACAGGATAAAAAAAGCTCCAAGAGTTCTAGGTCATGAGATGGCTGGTGAGATTGTTGAATCTAAGTCTAATTTCAAAGTTGGGCAAAGAGTTTTTGTAAGCCATCATGTTCCTTGCAATGAATGTAAGTATTGTAAAGAAGGTAATCATACTGCATGTGAAACCTTGCATAAAGGTAATTATGATCCAGGAGGTTTCTCTGAATTTGTAAGAGTGCCTGAACTTAATGTTAAGAATGGTGTTTATGTACTTCCAGACAATGTTTCATTTGAAGAAGCAACAATGATTGAGCCTTTGGCTTGTGCTGTTAGAGGGCAAAGAGTGATTAATGTAAAAAAAGAACATACTGTTTTGATTCTTGGTTGTGGTTTATCAGGCATTACAAACATCCAGATTGCTAAACTAAAAGGAGCAAAGGTTATTGCAACTGACATAAATGAATACAGGCTTAAGAAAGCAAAAGAATTTGGTGCAGATGAAGTTATTAATGCAAAAGAAGAGCTAAACGTTAAAGCAGACAGAATAATCATTTGTACAGGTGCAATGCCAGCTGTAAAACAAGCTTTTAAGAATTTAGACAAGAAAGGAATTATTCTTTTCTATGCAATCCCTAAAGAAAACCCAGAACTTCCAATTGTAGATTTCTGGCGAAATGAATTCACAATCACTTCTAGCTACGGAGCTGCTCCAGAAGATTTAAAGGAATCATTAGACTTAATCAGTGAAAAAAAAGTTAATGTCAAAGACCTAATCACACACACATTCTCTTTAGACGACATCCAGAAAGGTTTCGACTTAGTAGCAAGTGCTGGTGAATCGTTTAAGGTTGTTGTAGTGCATTAATCAGTAAAACTTATATACTCTTTTTCTTATTTTATGGTTATGGTAACTGGACAAGAGGTGTATAGCCACGAATTGGAATATTTCTGCCGTTTATTTGGGTTTGACTTAAAAAAAGACTTGCCTATAGAGCAAATTAAAAAAGAAATTGTTTTTATGCATGGGATACTCTCAAGAAACTCTTTTTATCACGATATCCTGGCAAAGGAAGGTTGTTTTGATATTGAGGATGTAGAGAAGGTTAAGAAACTAATAGCTAAAGCTGAGAAATATTTTGATAAGACATCTGGAGGTAGCGGATTGTTGAACTGGCAGGAAGATAAGCATGAGATTATCTTCCAAGCAATACCACGTATGACAAAAAATCAAGCAAGGCACCTATTTTGGTATCCTAAATGGACAGATGAAGAAAAATTGAAAAAAGCACTTTACCCAGATTGGAGACCTTATGTTCCTAAGTTTGTTCCTATACTTAAATTCATAGCGTTTGTAAGATTTATCTATCCAAAATGGTTTAAGCTGATCAAAGAATGTAGGAAGATCTGTAAAGAACACCAAACTTCAAGGGAAAAAGGCGGCCGTTCAGTTCTTCCTTGGTATTGGAATTGGAAAGATAAAGTAACTGACAAAGAGCATGCTGCGATTATCCATGAATCTATACATTGTATATTAGATAATAACAATATTGGCAGATCTGATTCTTCTGATGCTTTCAGGGAAGGAGTAGATGTTTTCTTTCATAGGAAATCTGGGTTGTACATGGGGTATTATAATAAGCATTTTTTTAGTAAAGGTGGTATAAAAGAATATTGGAGATGGTCAGAAGTACTTTGGAAAGAGTTTGAGGATATTACAGATAAAAGGGAATTCAAAACAATACCTGCAATATTGCTCAACCAGGATCATGAGATAACATTAAGGGTTGTGCGTAATCTCACGCACGGAGATAAGCTTGAAAGAGCAATGTGCGAGTTCTGTCAAACTTATGGGATCCATTTTTATAAGAATTATTCGACAGTGCTTTCAATAAAACAACTTAATATCTATACTGGTTTTTTCAGTGATATAATTGCATTGAAAGCTAAAGAGCATGAGGATAAATCTGAAAATATTTTTAGTAGTAAGTGGGCTTCCTTTAAGATCAGGAAGTATGTCAATACTGCGACAAGTGGCGTGGGAGTTATTAGACAACATCAATTGGACAGAATTCATGAATTCTTTAGATGTGTTGAGAAGGAAGATTTTGATCCTGATAAGGATTTTGTTAAATTAGCAGACAAAAAAGAGACTTATGCACCGCTGGTTTATTATTCAAAAGCAAAACCACATTATTATAAACAGCTGAAACATGTTGTTCATTTGATTGAGCATCATCATCTAGTTGATACCTTGCCTCGTATAGATTTAAGTAGAAGTCTAATACACCCCTGGAAAGGAGATAGATTTCAGGTGATGATACATGAAACTATCCATTATATCCTTGCTCAGATGGGGATTGAGTTTTTGACTAAGGGGGTTAGCCCTTTGGATGAAGGTATCTGTGTCTTCTTGCATCTGCATTTTAAGTATAATAAGTTTTATCGTAATGCTAAAGATCCTCAGTATAATTATTGGGCTAGTTTCTTTGATTATATCTGTATAAAGAAGGGTGTGATGGATAAGGATGGTGTTATAATTGATCATAGAAAAGTTATACCCGCGATTATGGAATATGCTTGGGATGATAATGATTTGTTGAATACAATGAAAAAAAAGCTAGGTAATAAATTTATAACCAAGAAAAGATATGAAGGTGTGAACGACTACTTTAAAGACCCAAAACCAAAAATCTCTCTACCAAGACATGAAGTTAGAGACAAGAACGGCTATATCTTGAAATATAAATAATCCAAAACCTTAAATAACCAGAAAGATTCCTATCTTCTATGAAAAAAGTCATAACCAGAGACAAATCTATAACTTATTACAACGAGCAGGTAGAAGACCATTATCATACTTTATCAGGTGCAAAAGAAGAGGCTTTTGAAAAACACGCAAAAGCTCTAGGAGTTAATTCAAAGAAGAATCCTGTAATCTATGACATTTGTTTTGGTTTGGGCTATAACACAGCAGCAACTATGGACATAATAAACAGCAAAGCAACTTTTTATTGTTTTGAAAATGATAAAGAGATTTTAAAAAAAGCTCTTGAGATAGATGCAGAGTTCAAGAGTTTTCCAATAATCAAAGAATTCATCAAACAATTCTTTGAAGGCAATAATGTCTATGAAACAGATAACGTAAAATTAGTCATGGTTTTCGGTGATGCTAGGGAAAACATCAAAAAAGTAAAAGAAAACGCGGATTTCATCTTCTTCGATCCTTTCAGCCCTGCAAAAGTCCCTGACATGTGGACAAAGGAGTTCTTTCTAGATATAAAAGAGAAAATGAACAAAGGAGCTAAGTTAAGTACTTATTCTTACGCTCGTTTTGTTAGAGATAACATGAAAAGTGCAGGTCTAAAAGTGGAAGATGGTCCAATCATCGGAAGAAGAAGCCCAAGTACGATTGCTGTTAAGGGTTAATTTTATGCTTTAGGTAGAGGCGGTATATAGACTTTATCTCCTTCTACAGAATAAGTACATCCGGAATGGTGTAATGCTAAAATCACTAATTGTCTTCTAAATCCTTTAGGAATCTCAACAGGATGCCCACTAGTATTTACATGATAAACCTTTTTTCCTTTAAAATACCTTTCACTTCTAGCAGCTCTAGAAGCGTCCAAATAATTGGTTTTACCAACCTCAACTCTGATTAGTTCTTCTAAGGGAATTTTATTATCAGACCTAAAAGTCTTGTTGAAAATATCCTGCCACATCCTTTTAATTACACTTAAATCTTGAGGCCTATACTTTATCCAGTCCTTTTTATATAGTCTACTTCCGTGAGTTCCCATAAGAAAAGGGGTTTTTGGTGTTTTTTTATATTTTTCCTTTAATAATCACCACCAACCCCAAATCACGCTGTTTTTCGAAAGGTTTATATATAAGACTATACATAAAAGTATACTAGTATCTTAAAAGAGGTGCAGGATATGGCGGCTAAAACACAAGTAGTAAGGACAGAACTTGAAAAAGACATGTATAGATTCAAAGAAGATGTAGATGCATGGATTAAGCAGATTCAATCTCAGGTTCTTGATATTAAAGAAGTGCCATCCCAATTAGATGAGAATCTTGAGAATATCCAGCACAATTATGAGCTTATCAATGAGTTAAGGCACGAAATAGAAGAATTAAGGCAAGAACTAAAGATGCAAAGACTAATGCAGTTAATCGTGCTAAAACAAAATAAAAATAACTAACTCATTTCTTTTTCTATTTTCTTTAATATACTATCTACAGCGACGAATAGGTTTCTATCTACAGCTTCAGCATTATAGAGTTTTCCGTTGTCAATCACTTTTGCATGTAATTCATATTTCTCGCTTTTCTCACGTTCATGTATTGCTTTCATAGTAAGGTGTAGTTTTTCAAAGTTTTTGGCTAGCTCTGAAAACTTCTTTGCATAATTCCCTACAATCTTCTTCAGAATTATCATTGAGCCGCCGTCTAGTTCCCTGAATCCTGTTAACTCTATATTTCCGCCTAACTCTAATGTTTCTTCATCAGGCATTTCAACACCCCCACATATAGGCTATTATGGCTTTATTCTATATAAATATTATGTATATTTACTTTAGCCTCCTTAGCAAATCCTTAAGCTTTGTAAGTTCTCTAAGCTTGTAATCAGGGGTTTCAATCTTTTTCATAGGAACAATGTCTTTGTATTTGCCTTTCAAAAGCCTTACACTTGTAAACCCGACTTTATTAGAAGCAGCAATATCTGTGTCAACTCTATTGCCTACACTTAAAACGTGTTTTGGTTTAAGTTTTAGTTTTTTCAATGCTTTCTTGTAGAAATACTCTTTACTTTGTTTATCATCAACAACCATGATTAGGTTGAAGTATTGTTTAATGTTCAGTCTTATGATCTTTTCCCATTGTTTAATTGGTCTGCCTTTGGTTATTAAGACTAGTTTATACTTTCTTTTAACAAGCCACATCAACATCTCTCTGGTGCGAGGAAACAAGTACATCTGGGTAAGCTTGACATTATGGTAAGCTACCATGCCTGCAGCTATAAAATGTGCAGGTTTCTTGATATTGTATTTCTCACATAGCTTATTGAAATGACCTCTATAATTAGAACCATGTTTCTTTACTATCTTAATTAGTTCTTCATATATCTCATCTGCATCAGAAGCAGGAAACCCTGCATTATACATGGCTTCACAACCTGCATGCCTTTCTTTATGAACCAATTTAGTAGAATCAAACAACGTATCATCAAGGTCGAAGAAGATTGCTTTGATTTTCATAGGAGTATGGAAGAATAAAGTGTATATAAATGTTGTTTTTTCTCTATTTATATAAACTATATAAACTTTAACCAATAATTATAAATGTATTCCTATCTTTATAGTTTTTTTAGGGGCGAATATAAAATGTATGAAGAACCAGATACAAGTATTTACTATTGTGGTATTCTTAAGTCGCATAATGTAGTTTCAATCCCAGGAAAAGATCCACCTAAATACAGGGCTATGTTCATCTATGTTGGTAATTCTGGAGATCTTGAAAAAACTCTAGAAAAAAACCTGCAACCACTTGATAGAGCTGCAGCAAAAGAAGTTACAGTCAAGGAAAAAGACCCTCTTGGAGTATTAATGGATCTTGAAAGGATTGCTAATAAAGAGATAGATAAGGAAAGAAGGAATTATGATGTAGACAAATTTCGGGACAGTGGCGAGTTTTTTAGTGATGGCGGTATTTGCGGTACTTATGAAATAGGATACAGGCTTTATTTTGAAAGAGCACTTATAGCAATGTTAAGAGATTATATGAAAAAAGAGATTGAAATTGAATATGGCATGACTTCTTATGATATTAAGGTATTGGTGGAAAAAGGTAGAAGAAAAGAAGCAAGAAAACATGATGAATTAAGGGACGTAGCTTAAAAGAATTTATTCAACTTACTTTGATCTTTGCTTTCAAGTAAATCATCCTTTTCATAGCCAAGAACTTCAAAGATTTTTTCAACTGCTGGCACAACCTGGTTCTTGATGTAGTATTCTGCGTCGTATTCTTTTTCTTTTATCTCTTGAGGCAAACGAGCTCTATCTCTAATACGACCAGAGCCTTCTGTGACAACATATTTAATCATTGAGCCAGGACCTACTTCATAGCCTTGCTTGATCATTCTTTGAGCAACAGCAACATGAGGGCCTATAGCTGTATAAGATTTTACATCTCTTTGCAGTTGAGTGAAAATAACTACCTTGTCAATAGGAACCTTTTTATCCCTTAACTCGTGGATTGTTTTCTTTACAAACTCAAATGCTTTCTTAGGGTTGTTTTCACCTAGAATTATTCTTAGCACTTTTTCCTGGACTTCTTTTGCAATAAAAGAAACATTCCTTCTTATAGTTTCAAAACCTTTTATTCTTAGGTTCTTGTCTTCGTCCATTAAAGCGTATCGTTTTTTAGCTCCGTAAGCACCTTGTTTTGCAGAAACAAAGATTCCACTTGGATAATGGCCTTCATATTCCAACTCCATCATACCAGGTAATTTATCATTGATCTTTTTAGCAAACTCTAAAGCATCTTTCTTTTTCTTTTTTTCTAGGGTCATAAAAACACTATCTGTATCTCCATACACTACATTAAACTCTTGTTTCTTGGCTTTTTCAATCACCATCTGGATATAATGCCTGCCCCAGGCAGTTATGCTACGAGCGCATTCTACACTATACCATCTTGCACCAAAGAAACCATAGTAGCCGTACATAGAGTTAGCTAATAGCTTTAAGCTGTTTGACCTTGCATCCAAAAGCTTTTTCTGGGTTTTATCTTTAGCTTTTGAAGAGATCTCTTTAATCCTCATCCTTCTTTTAATCAGGTCACCAATTAGTAAAGGGATAAAGCCTTTCTTTTTTTTACAGAACCAGAATTCGTTTTTATCTGTAGGAGCGTATTGTGCAGTATCTTCACAACATCTGCAATTTAATGTATCTGGACTTACATTATGTGAAGTGATTATAGTTGGATACAGGCTTCTGAAGTCAAAGATTACAATGTCTTTATACAACCCTGGTTTTGGCTCATAAACAAAACCTCCTTTATAGGTCTGCATATGCCTTTTCTTGATTTCGTCATGGCTAGGCCTGTTTGGTGAGAGCTCTTTATCAATATTCCTTAATATAAACCCTTCAACTAATTGCGAGAAACCCATCCTACCTACATCAAACAAAGGCAAGCCTGTAACCTTGGCCATCTCTTCCATGTTTGGCAGTATCTCTAAACATAATTTGTAGGTTAGATTAGCATCTTTTAGATTGTATTCACAGAACTCCTCTAGTTTCTTTGGATCATTGTCCCAGGCATCTGCCAGGTTATCAAGGTCAACTTCTAGTTTTTTCTCACCAAGGATCTCAGCAGCTACTTCATTTAAGCTATAGGTGTCTGTTTCTAAGGTACCTCTCATTACTGTCCTTATAAACTTGAAAACATCTACATGCACTATTCCACTTATCTCTACAGAAGGAAAATTACCTCTTCTCTGAGACATTGTTGAATAGTCTAAGCCAATATCAAGTTTAACTTTGTATTTTTCAGCTCTTGTTCTTATGTAAGGCAGATCAAAACCATCTGAGTAATAACCACAAAGTATATCTGGTTTAAACGTGTCAATGATCTCTTTGAATCTTTGCAATAATGCAGCTTCACTTTCTACAAACTCAACATAAGCATGTTTTGTCTTGAATTTTTTCCATGTGATTACTTTATTGAAGTTCTTTGAATGGAAAGCAATCATGATAATTGGATTTTTCTCTGGCATCACACCTTTGCCAAAAGGATTGTATGTTTCAATATCAAACGCTAGAATCCTTGGGTCTTCAATAGAATCATCACTTACTTGCTCTATTTTCTCTGCTTTGAAAACACCTACTTTCATCCTTTGATTGATAAATTCACCTTCAGCTTCCACAGTGGTCCACATTATTATTCCTTTATCTATAAGGTATCTTCTTACAAACAAAACATCATACTCATGCAGCTCTTTAATCATATCCCAGTCTTTGATTACATCCTTGATAGCTGGTACACCTGCAGGCAAGTTAGTATAGATCTTGATTGCATCTACTTCCTGGCCTAGGTAGGTTCTTTTCTTTGTTTCTGTTTTAACAACCCGGTATTTCTGTTTACCTTCAACCTCAATCTTTACTATTTTCTCTTGAAACTTGTCAATATCAGCTTTTCTCTTTAAAACAGCCCAGAAATATGGCTCAAAACTGTCATCAAGCACAACTATCTGCTGGCCATCCAATGTTCTCCCAAATAGATGAATCACTGCTTTCCCATCTACAATCCTATACCTAATATCCAAAGGATGAAACTGAATCTTTTTCCCCATATTAGAGTTTAGAATGCTGTTTTTGTTTATAAAGGTGTCGGTGAAACCACAAAAAACATTAAATTTATAAACCCTTCACGCATTTTCTGTTTCATGTATGACCTTATAATTATAGGGGGAGGAGCAGCAGGCTTGGGAGCGGCTATTTATTCTGCTAGGTATAAGCTTAAGACACTAGTTCTAGCTAAAGAGATAGGCGGGCAGATCAATGAATCACCTGAAGTAGAGAATTATCCAGGGTTTATTAAGATTCCAGGGATGGAATTGTTGCAGAAGTTCAAAGAGCAGGCTGTAAGCCTGGGTGTAGAGGTAGTCGATGCAGAAGTAACTGATATAAAGAAAGGCAAGACTTTCAAAGTCAACAATAAGTATGAAGCAAAATCAATCATCTTTGCAATGGGTTCTTATAGAAGAGAACTTAATATTCCTGGTGAAAAGGAATACAAAGGTAAAGGAGTAAGTTATTGCGCTACTTGTGATGCGCCTTTTTTTAAGGGCAAGATTGTTGGAGTTATCGGTGGGAATGATTCTGCTGTACAAGCAGCTTTATTTGCAGCAAAGTATGCAAAGGAAGTCTTTATTATTTACAGGAAAGAAAAAGTCAGAGCAGAGCCAATTTGGATAGAAAGAATGGAGAAAACAAAGAATATCCAAGTAATTAACAATACTAATGTAACTGAATTCAAAGGAGAGAAGTTTTTAACTAAAGTAATTTTGGATAAGGCTTACAAAGGAAGCAAGGAATTCAAGCTGGATGGTGTTTTCGTTGAGATTGGCGCTATCCCAGCAAGCCAGTTAGCTAAAAAACTTGGTGTAAAACTTGATAAAAAAGCCCATATTGTTGTAAGCCAAGCTATGGAGACTAATATTAAAGGAATATTCGCAGCTGGTGACATAACAACTGGCTCAAACATGTTCCAGCAGGTTATAACAGCAGCTTCAGAAGGTTCTATTGCTGCGGATAGTGTGTATGGTTACTTACAGGGGAAATAAGCAGCATTGAAAATTCCCTATTCCGCTTTGCTCACTAAAAAAACGTTCGCAAACCTACGTCTGGCCATGCCATCAATGCCTTCGGCATTAATGCTCATAGAAATCTAAGGGATTTCTAGGAGTCCTAGCAATCTTCGATTGCTATGACCATAGATGGCACAGACGGTCATAAGTAAAACAAAGGAGTTAACCATAATATTTATAAAAAATGGACCGTTACGAGGAATTAAAGAGGGAGGTGGACATTAAACAGGTTAAAAGATGTCCTAAATGCAACTCCCTGAGCTTAAGTTTCCAGGGGAAGAAGCTTATATGCAGTAAGTGCGGTTTTAAGCAGGATGTAATGGGGGATTGATGATGAAAAAGGTTTCAGTTATTGGCGCAGGGTTTGTAGGTTCAACTGCAGCGCAACGTATAGCAGAGAAAGGATTAGCTAATGTAGTATTGCTTGACATAGTTGAAGGTATGCCACAAGGTAAGGCTCTTGACTTAAAACATGCAGCACATGTAGAGGCTCATGATTGCAATATAACAGGGACAAATGATTATAAGGATATTGAAGGTTCACAGGTTATAGTTATAACTGGAGGCATTGCAAGGAAGCCAGGTATGACTAGGCTTGATTTGATGAAAACCAATGCAAAGATTGTAGGTTCAATTGCAGAGAACGTAAAAAAACATTGCCCAGATGCAGTTGTAATTGTTGTAACTAATCCTTTAGATATCATGTCTTATGTAACTCTAAAAACTACAGGTTTTGAGCCAAATAGGGTTATAGGTATGGCAGGAATATTAGACAGTGCAAGATTCTCAGCTTTTATCTCAATGGAATTAGGTGTTTCTGTTAAAGATATAAGAGCAATGGTTCTAGGTAGTCATGGAGATAGTATGGTTCCTATACCTGAGTATACAACAGTCAGTGGAATTCCTATAACAGAGCTTATGGATAAAGAGACTATAGAGCGTTTAGCAGAAAGAACCAGGAAAGGAGGTGGAGAGATTGTTTCTTTGCTGAAAACAGGTTCAGCTTACTACGCACCTGCTTCTGCAATTGCACAGATGGTTGAAGCAATACTTTTTAATACAAAAAGATTATTACCTGTATCTGCTTATTTGCAAGGTGAATATGGGTTTAAAGATATTTATTTAGGTGTGCCTGCTATACTTGGCTATAAAGGCATAGAAAAGGTAGTTGAAGTTAAGCTGCCTGAACATGCTAAACAAGCGCTGGAAAAATCAGCTCAGATAACTAAGGGTAAACTACAAGAGGTGTGAAAATGTTATTAGATATTGTTTCAGAAGAAGTATTGACAAAAGTAAAAGAAACTTATTCAGCTACTAAAGCGATTGTACCTAGGTTATCTATAGCTCTGGGCGTTCTTATTGTAGGATATTTTATTTCTTTATTTTTAGGTTTTGTAACAAGGAAAATTGTAGCAAGGTTTAATCTTGACAGAAGGTTAAGAAGAGTTGACCTCAATGATACTTTAGGCAGAGTTAGTATGGCAAAATTCTTTGGCATTTGGGTGAAATGGGTTGTATTCTTCTTGTTCCTGGTATTAAGTCTTACAGTGATATCAGCAGGAGGAGTTGCTTTTGTTGATCCAATGATAGTGTGGATACCAAAACTTGTATTTGGCATTTCTATTGTAGTGTTTGGGCTACTCTTAATAGATTTCATCACCTATAAAATCCTTGATATAGAATGGAAGTATACTGGTGCTGTAGTTAAGTTCACTAAGTTCTTCTTGATCATTGTGGTAGTGTTCACTGCACTTGAACAGATTGGAATAGGGTTTACTTTTTTAAAACAGTTTTTCCTTATGATCTTTGGAGCTGTAATGCTTTGCTTGTCTTTAGTAATAGGTATAGGGCTTGGTTTTGGATTGAAGGATGAGACAAAACGTATACTTAAAAGGATTAGAAAAAAGAAGAAACGATAAGATGGCAGCTAAGAAGAAAAAAAGAAAAAAGAAAACAAAATCTTCTAAATCTAAATCTACTAAGAACTCTTTAATGGGTGTAGAGATTGAATTATTTACACTTGACCATAACGGTCATATCACCAGCGGTGCAGATACTGTTATGAAAAAGGTCAAAAAAACCTTTCCAAAAGCAGACATTACCAAGGAATGCGGTAAAAGCATGATTGAAATTAGAAGTTCGCCTTATTTTAACCTTGGTGATACTATAGAAGAGCTGCTTAAACATCTTGAATGCTCTTTATACTGTGCAGAGAAAGAAGGCCTTAAAATCTTTCCTCTTGGAACCTATCCTGGGAAAAACAATCCTGAGATGCGTAAGGATAAGACCTATAATATAAAAAGACAGATTTTAGGTGAAAGACGGTTTAAGATTGCAGGAAGATGTATTGGTTTTCACTGTCATTACACTCTGCCTAGAGGTGTTTTTAATCTAAAGCATATGAACATAAGAAACCTTGTTTATTCAAAACATAAACAAAGCATGGTGGATAGTTATAACTTGTTGATTGCAATTGACCCTGCTCTAACTACATTCATGCAGTCTTCACCTTATTATGAAAGTAAGCATTTTTCTAAGGATTGCAGAGTTGTTGTTTATAGGGGTGGAGATATATTTAATTATCCTGAAGGTTTATATGCAAACTTGCAGCCTTTTGGTGCATTGCAGCCTTACAAACATACAGGCATGGATCTGATGTATCTTATATCTTCAAAATATAGTGAATGGAAAAGCCTGCTTAAGAAAGTAGATGTGAATTTCCAGGTTTTCACAAAGTACGGCTCAGTGCTTGATACAAACTGGAACCCTGTTAAGATCAATGCGCACGGTACTTTAGAGCAAAGAGGTATGGATATGAATTATCCTTCAAATATCCTGGCTGTTACAACCCTTATTAAGACACTTATGAGGACTGTACAGAAAAGGTTTATCAAGGTAGTTCCTTCTGATATAGGTATACATGAACCGTTTAAGTTAGAAGGCAGTACTTTGTACATCCCACCGCACATTCACGTAAGGAAGTTCTTGCAAAGAGCAGCAGCACTTTATGGCTTAAATAGTAATGTAGTAAACTTGTACTGTAAAAATTTGTTTAAGCTTGCTAAAGAATGGACACCTAAAGGAGCTCGTGGATTATTAGATCCTTTAAAAGATATGATCATGAGTAAAAAAACAATCTCAGATGAGATTTTGCATGAAGTTAAAAAAAGAGGAGTAAGCATGAAAAAACCTCTGCCAGCTGATATTGCTGCTGATATTGCTATAAGATATTCTGATAGATTGTTTAAAGAGATGGATATCGCTAAAAAGATGATTGAGATTAGCAAAGCCTATTAGAAATTGGGTGTTTCTGGAATCTACGTCTGTGCCATTATTTGCTATTATTAGCGTAGCTAATAATGGCAAGGCCAGATGAGACTTTGCTGAGCGGTTTTTTAGCGAAGCAAAGGCGAATAGTAGATTCTAGACACACCCTAAAAATCCAAAGGTTTTTATATATACACTTTCTAGATAATTAGTGATTAAAAAAATGAGGAAATGGTCACACTACACAGTAGACAGTGAAAAAATCGGTTTCTACGAAGAGGTATTTGAAGATGTCTTGATTATGGACTGCCATACTCATCTTGGGTTTGATATTGATAGGCATAAGATGAGGGCTTCAGGATTGGTTAAAAGAATGGATGAGTTGAAGATAGCCAAGACAGTTGTTTTCCCTTTTAATGAACCTGGTAAAACAAACACATTTGCAAAATCCAATGCAATGATTGCCAGGGCTTATAAAAAGTATCCTGACAAGATATTGCCTTTTTTCAGGCTTAACCCTAACACTAAATGGGAGGATGAGTTCCAGAAAAGGCTTGACCAGGATTTTGTCGGGCTGAAGTTGCATCCACGAAGCCAGCAGTTTAATATCAAAGGAAGAAAAGCTATGAAGATTTATGCTCGAGTGCAAGAAGCTAACATACCTATAATCTTTCACACTGGTTTAGGAATGATTGATGTTGCTACTAATGTCAAAGAGATCTTAAAGAAATTTCCTAAACTAAGGATTATTCTAGGGCATAGCGCTTATACTGACCTGGATAATGCAGTCAAGTTTTTTAATGGGAAAGAAAATATTCTTTTCGATACATCAACTATTAAGATATTTGATATGATTAGAGTTTTGAAAGAGGTTGACTATAAACAGATTATATTCGGTTCTGATTTTCCTTACTATGACCAGAGTGTTGCTTTAGAGATATTGGTTGATACTGCTATTTTGGTTGGAATGAGCCCGAACAAAGTAAAAGCTATATTAGGTAAAAATATGTCTAGATGGTTTAAACATGAAAAGCTATAAAGAACTTTTGCCAAGTACAATGAAAGAGATGTTTAAACTAATTGAGAAAGTTGGCAAACCCAAGAAAGTTAATGAGAAGATACTTGATTACTTGCAGATCTATACTCACCTTATTATGGCTAATTTCTTATTGAAAAGAGATACTTTTAAGAAAGCGCTTGACCAATTGCAAGTGATAATGAACCTTACTAAACAAATCAAATACAAAGACGAAGAATTCTATTTAATGACAATAAGGAAATTGGTTAAGGAGATCATCTCAAAACAAAAACGAATCGCAAGAGGCTTTAACAAGGATTACATAACAGACCCAGGGAATGCTAAGGTTAAGTTGCAGCTGGCTCAGAACATATGCGTTTTGAGAGTTTTGAGGTAGAAAACAACAACCTTTTTAAACATACAATTAATCGGATTTCTCATATAAATAAAAGGTGAAACATATGAAAGCAATGCAACAAAAAGAGCAGAGAGTGTTGATACTGTTTGATGTGCAGAATATGTATTATTCTGCGAAACAGTTATATGGAGCTAAAGTAAACTTTAAAGAGTTATTGAGAATGGGTGTTGCAGGCCGTAAATTAATTAGGGCTTTTGCTTATGTTATCAAGACTGATATCAAGGATGAAGTTGTTTTCCATGACGCGCTTGAAAACATGGGTATAGAAGTAAAGGCTAAGGACCTGCAGGTATTCTATGGTGGAGCTAAGAAAGGTGATTGGGATATTGGTATTGCAATGGATGCAGTAAGGTATTCTCCAAAAGTTGATACTGTTGTTTTAGTCAGTGGAGATGGGGATTTCTGCGACTTGCTTAGATATCTTAAATCCCATGGATGTAGGACAGAGGTAATGTCTTTTAACCAGACAGCTTCTTCTTTAATCAAGAAAGAAGCAGACATGTTTGTGGATTTGTCTAAGTTCAAAAACAGGATACTAATACCTCTGAAAAAACAGCAAAGATACAGCAGACAAAAGAAACTTACTCCACAGAAACCACAGAAACCAGTTCCACAGAAACTGCCTAATCTTAAAGCCAAGAAGAAGAAAAGTTTGCCGCATCCGAAGTGAAAATGTACAAGATCCTTGAAAAGGAAACTCTTGCTGAGAACATTTTTCTGATTAAAGTAGAAGCTGCTGAAGTAGCTGAACGAGCGCAAGCAGGCCAGTTTATTATTCTTAGGATAGATGAGAAAGGTGAACGTATTCCATTGACTATAGCAGATAGTGATGAGAATGCTATTACACTTGTAATCCAGAAAGTAGGCAAGACAACTAAGGATCTTGATAAACTTAAGGTTGGAGATACTATTTTAGATTTTGTTGGTCCGTTGGGTAATCCAACTGAAATAAAAGAATATGGTATAGTTGTTTGTGTAGGTGGAGGTCTTGGTATTGCGCCAATCTATCCTATTGCAAGGGCTTTGATGTATGCAGGGAACAAAGTGATTACTATCCTTGGAGCAAGAACAAAAGACCTTCTTATCTGGGAAGACAAACTAAAGGCTGTAAGCGATGAATTGATTGTTTGTACTGATGACGGCAGCTATGGCAAGAAAGGTTTTGTTACAGATGCTTTAAAGGAATTAACTGAAAAAATCGATCATGTTTTTGCTATTGGCCCTCCAATTATGATGAAGTTTGTTTCTAAGCTGACTAAAGAGAAAAACATCCCAACTACTGTAAGTATTAATTCAATAATGATAGATGGTATGGGTATGTGCGGTGGTTGTAGGATTACTGTTGGCGGAGAAACTAAGTTTGCTTGTGTCGATGGCCCTGACTTTGATGCACATAAGATTGATTGGGATGAATTCATAACAAGAAACAAAACATATGAAGAAGAGGAAGATCATGTTTGTAAGGTTGGATTGAAATGAGCACAGAAATGCCACAACAGGATGCGAAGAAAAGAATCAAAAACTTCAATGAAGTTGCACTTGGATATACAGAAGAGTTAGCCTTAAAAGAAGCTGTACGCTGTTTAGGTTGTAAAAACCCTCAGTGTGTTAAAGGATGTCCTGTTAATGTTGATATTCCTGGGTTTATAACTAAAATAAAAGAAAAGGATTATGATTCTGCTATTAAGATTATTAAGAAAACAAATAATCTGCCTGCTGTATGCGGAAGGGTTTGTCCGCAGGAAGAGCAGTGTGAAGCTAAATGTATTCTTGGGATTAAAGCAGAGCCTGTTTCTGTTGGTAGATTAGAACGGTTTGCTGCTGATTATGAAAAAGAAACTAAGCCAGAGAAAATAAAATTAAATGGAAAAAAGGTTGCTGTTGTTGGTAGTGGTCCTGCTTCTTTGACTTGCGCAGCTGATCTTGCTAAACTAGGTTATACTGTTGTTTTGTATGAAGCTTTGCATAAAGCAGGTGGTGTTTTGGTTTACGGAATTCCAGAGTTCAGATTACCAAAAGCAATTGTACAGAAAGAAGTGGATTTTATTAAATCTTTAGGCGTGGATATAAGATTGAATCATCTAGTTGGAAGGATTATAACAATAAAAGAGCTTTCTGAACAATATGATGCTGTTTTTATTGGCACTGGTGCTGGCCTTCCTTATTTTATGGGTTTGCCTGGGGAAAACTTGCCTGGTGTATACTCAGCAAACGAGTTCCTCACTAGAATAAATCTAATGAAAGCTTACAAATTCCCAGACTACATCACTCCAATCAAGAAAGCTAAGAAAGTAGTAGTAGTTGGCGGTGGTAACGTAGCTATGGATTCAGCTAGATGTGCAAAAAGATTAGGTGCAGATGTTACTTTAGTTTACAGAAGAAGCGAGAAAGAGATGCCTGCTAGGAACGAAGAGATAGAGCATGCTAAAGAAGAAGGTATTAATTTCAAATTACTTACAAATCCTGTTGGTGTTTTAGGACAGGATAAAGTTGAAGCTGTAGAATGTATAAAAATGGAGCTTGGTGAGCCTGATGACTCTGGCAGAAGAAGACCAATCCCTATAAAAGGCTCTGAATTTAAGATTAAAGCAGACCAGTTCATAGTAGCTATTGGTCAAGGCCCTAACCCGCTAATAGCTAAGACCACTCCAGAGCTTAAAATTGGCAAAAAAGGTAATATTGAAGTAGATGAAAACGGTAAATCTAACTTAAAAAACGTGTTTGCAGGCGGAGATATAGTTGGTGGCAATGCAACTGTAATCAAAGCTATGGGTGAAGGTAAAAGGGCTGCTTGGGCTATACATGCTAATCTAAAAGGTTAATATAAAACCATGTCCTACTTCGCTTTGCCTCGCTAAAACACACTCGGCAAAGCTACGTCTGGCCATGCCATGAATGCCTACGGCATTAATGGCATCCATGGCACAGACGGCCATGGTTTTATATTATGAAATGTTAATATTTAAGGAGGCAATTAAAATGTTAAACCTGAATAATGCAAACTTTGATTCAGAAGTGAATCATAGCGAAACACCTGTAATCGTAGATTTCTGGGCACCTTGGTGCGGTCCTTGTAGGATGATGGCTCCTGTGTTTGAGAAATTGGCTGATGAGTATAAAAATAAGCTTAAGTTTGCTAAATTAAACACAGACGAAGAACCACAAATATCTCAGGAAAACGCTATTAGAGGTATTCCTTGCCTTGTTTTGTTTAATAAAGGCCAAGAAGTGGATAGAATTGTTGGAGCGCTGCCAGAAGAGCAGCTTAGAAGCAAAATAGACCTTATTCTGGCTAAGATTTGAGTAACCACTTATAAGTAACCAAAACCGAAAAGTTTATATACTAGTTCTTTATTTGTCTTAGTATATCTGGGTGGTATTATGCCGAGAAAAAAGGCAAAAATGATTAAAAAGAAAGTAAAAAAGAGAACTAAGTCAGCTAGAAAGAGCACTAAATCTTTACAGATAAAGAAACTTAAAGCACCTAAACTAGAGAGTTTCAAGATTGAGACTATGAAGCTTGATCCGCTTCAAAAACTACAGTTTGAAGAGTTCTTGGATTATATGCTCAAAGTAAAAAAACCGTTTTCTTTTGAAAACTTCAATCGGATAACAGGGATTTCTAGGTTGCAATGGGACATATTCAGGATTGAAAACAAGGACAAAGATGTTGAATGGGTTGTTGTTGAGTAGAGTTTTTGAAAATGGCATGTTATAAAGGGTGTTGTTCAACTGGGACAGGATGTTCTGTGAGTTATAACCCTTTATCCAGTGCAAATTATACAGGCAATGGCAGTGCTTCTTATCATCTTACAACTAAATATGAAGGCGGTTCAAGTGCTTTAAGCTTTGACAATTATAATTCTTTGAAAGGAGATAACTATGGTGGCGGTGTTTTGAGCCAAACAGATTATAACATTACAACCACAGACGCAAACGCGATTGTGCCTGCTGTTGCTAAAGATAACCTTGACTTAGACCAAAAAGTAGAAAAACATCTACCTGTGCCGCAGGAAGCTATCAAAGAGATAGATAATACAATCAAATATGAAACAAAGAAAGAAACACAGCTGGTTGAACAAGGGCAGATTCCTGAACAAAAAGCACTTGTGCCTCAGCAGACAATGGTTATACCAAAAGAAAAAGTGCAAGTATTGCCAAACAAACGTTCAGCAAGAATGGTGCAACAGGTTGAGATTGAACAGGAAATAAGATTGAAAAGAAAAATAAAAAAAACAATAATAAAAAATTAAACCTCAATATCCAACTCTTCTTCTAAAGTATCTAAGTCACTTGAATCAAGGTCTTGTTCTAAAGCGTCTAATTCATTAAGGCTTTTTTCCATATCTTCTGTTATGTCTGGGGTTGCTGCTGGTTCTGGCTCTGGAGTTACTGGTGGCTCTTCTGGTTCAACTGGCTTTTCTGCGCAACCAAGGATGAACAATGCAATTAAGGTGATTAGTCCGATTGCTATTATCTTCCTCATTCTTCTTCACCTCCTTCAGTGTCTTCTTCTTCTTCTTCTTCTTCTTCGTATTCCACTTCTGTGATTGCATCGTCTGCTTTCTGTGCTTTGATTGTGTCTACGATTTCTTTTAGCTTTACTCTTGCGTCTTTTAGATTTTGATAAGCTGCTTTGAAGTATTCACTTGCTTTTGCAGGGTCTCCTCCTTCTTTGTACTGTTCTGTGGCAGATTCATAGTTTGTTTTTGCTTCATCTATCAAAGCATTGAACTCTTCAACTAGGCTATCTGCTACAGTTGTGTCATAGCCTTTTTCAACCATTCGTTCAAGTATCTTCTCAAGCTTGATTCCAAGCTGTTTTGACTGCACTATTACAGCACCTACCTTAGCATTCTTCATTTTTCCAGCTTCTCTTTTAAGAGCAGGCTGGGCTTTTTTCCAATACTTCTTTATTGTAGCTGCAGCCTCATCTATTTCCTCCTCTGTGGAATCTTCGTTAAGGTTCTCTAGGGTTGCTTTTGCTTCTTCTATTTCTTTTTTTCTTTCCTTAAGAACAGCAATCATAGAATCTGCAAGCTCTTCAGTAAGATGTTCGTTCTCATTTGCCCTTTCAATTGTTTTATCAATTGTGAAGATAATCTTATCAGCAATATGTGTAAGATACTCTACAGCATTATTTTTCACTTCTTTCTCTTTTTCTTCACAATCTTCAGTGCACTCCTCTTTCTCTTTAAGCAGTATTTTATGTTTTTCTTTGGCTTCCTTGAAATTCTCTTTTGCTTTAGTGTATCTCTTTTTAACCTCTTTTACTTTTTCTTTGGTTTTCTCTAGTTTTTCTTTTTTTAATTCTCTTGCTTTCTTATGTTTTCCTTTTTTGAACTTTTTGAATTTTTCATCTTTTTCTAGTTCTTCAAGTTTTTTTTCTTTTTCAAGCCTTCTTTCTTCAAATTTCTTCATCCGTTCAACATCTTTAGCTTTAAGCTTCTTAACAAGTTCCAGCCTTTTGGTCTCTTTAAGCTCGCAATTCTCACTGCCTTTTTCCTGGCACTTCTCAACAGCCACCATTAATCTGTCTTTTTGGAACTCTCTATAACCTTCTGCTTTTAATTCTTTGATCTCTTTGGCTTTATCTGCTGTTTTTTTCTTTTTGAAAGTGTTTACTCTTTCTTTTTTATCTTTTGTTAGTTTTTTTCTGACTTCTTTACGTTTCTTGATTAATTCTTCCTTTTTCTCAGGATCCATTTCTTTTGCTTTAATCAATGCCGGTTTTGGAGCAATTACTTTTTTTTGTCTTTCTTCTGCTTTTTCTTTTACTTCTTTCCTATCTCTAAGTTTTTCTTCTGCAACCACAGAGATAGAACTTAGCATTATAATAGAAAGAACAAGCACGCACATTAGTTTTTTGTTCATAATATCCCCTCCTTTTAGTAGAATTCTTTTAACTTAGAGGAGAGGATATAAAAAGTTTTTGGAAAACTTTTTAAAAACCCTTATATTCACTCCACAGAGGGGGACGGCATTATGTTAGAGAAGATTAATTCACCTAAAGACTTGAAAAAGCTATCTCTTGGAGAACTTAATGATCTTAGAAGAGAGATTAGATACTTCTTGTTAAAGTGTGTTTCAGAGACAGGAGGTCATCTTGCTCCTAGCTTGGGTGTGGTAGAGTTGACTATGGCTTTGCATTATGTTTTTGATTCTCCTAAAGATAAGATTGTTTGGGATGTAGGTCATCAGGCTTATGTGCATAAATTATTGACAGGCAGAAAAAAAGGATTTAAAACTCTAAGACAGTACAAAGGTATGAGCGGGTTTCCGAAAACAAAGGAAAGCCCTCATGATGCGTTTAATGTAGGCCATGCTTCTACTTCAATATCAGCTGCATTAGGTATGGCTAAGGCACGGGATTTCAAAGGAGAGAAGAATAAGGTTGTTGCAATTATTGGAGACGGCTCTTTAGGCGGAGGTATGGCTTTAGAAGGCCTTAATAATGCAGGTTCACTTGGTTCTGATTTAATAGTTATATTGAATGATAACAGGATGTCTATAAGCCCTAACGTAGGTGCGATTTCTAGATATCTAAGAAGGATTACTATGAAGCCTGTGTTTATTAAAGTGAAACAAAAAGGATTGAGTTTTTTTGATTATCTTTTTGGAAGTAAAGCTGCAAAACGGATTGTGAAACTTGAACGTACTATCAGATCCTTAAGAGGGCAAGGAGCTTTTTTCAAAGAATTGGGTTATAATTACTTTGGGCCTATAGATGGGCATAATTTGGATACATTGATTAGTGCTTTGATGAATATTAAACAATTAGGAGGGCCAATATTACTGCATGTTGTGACAAAGAAAGGCAAAGGGTATTATCATGCAGAAAAGAATGCACCTAAGTTTCATGGGATTGGGCCTTTCAATATTGCAAACGGTGAGAAAAACAAGAAATCAGATATTCTTACCTATACACAAGCGTTTTCTAACACAATGATTAAAATTGCAAAAAGGAATCCTAGAGTGGTTGCAATCACTGCAGCTATGCCTGCTGGCACTGGACTTGATAAGTTTGCTAAAGAGTTTCCTAGGCGTTTTTTTGATGTTGGTATTTGCGAGCAGCATGCAGTTACGTTTTCAGCTGGGTTAGCAATCAAAGGCATGAAACCTGTTTGTACAATCTACTCAACTTTTTTACAACGTTCCTATGACCAGATTGTGCATGATGTTTGTATGCAGAACTTACCTGTAGTGTTTGCTATGGATAGAGGTGGATTAGTTGGTTATGATGGTGAAACTCATCACGGTGCATTTGATCTTTCTTATCTTAGGCATATTCCAAATATGGTTGTGATGGCGCCTAAGGATGAGAATGAATTACAGCATATGTTGTTTACTGCAGTTAACCATAAAGGCCCGATTGCTTTAAGGTATCCTCGTGGAACAGGTATAGGTGTTAAGCTTGATCAACAATTGAAGAATATTCCAATCGGTGAATGTGAAATACTAACTCCATACAAGGATGTAGTTATTGTTACAGTTGGCCCTTTGGTGTATGAAGCTTTGGAAGCACAGAAAAAGTTGATGTCTCAAGGCATAAAAGCAATGGTTATTAATGCGCGTTTTATCAAGCCTGTTTCCAGGGAAATTATTAAGTTAATTGGTAAGATAGGTAAAGCTGTAATCATCGAAGAAAATGCTGTGCAAGGTGGTTTTGGTTCAGCTATCTTAGAAGAGTTGGCTAAACAAAAGATTAAGGCAAAGGTTGAACTTATAGGTATCCCAGATTCTTTTATTGAACATGGTTCTCAGAAGATACTTCGGAAGATATGCGGGCTTACTAAAGAGAATATAGTTGAGAAAGTTAAACAGCTTTTATAGCTCTGGCGAGTCAATGTATTTTACTTCTTCTTTACCAAGATTCCCATAGAAGGCATGTTTTTTATCATTATGTTTTCTTGCAAGTTCAAACTCATCTTGACCATGATCTATTGGCTGTTGGTTGTTGATTACAACATAACCTTTATCTCCATATAGTTTTACCATTTCTCCTTTGTTCTCTCTGAAGAAATTTCTGTTCTGCTTCCATTCTTTAGGAAGTCTGTCCTCTAAGTCTTGTTCAAATTGTTCCATATTATAAGATAATCCCACGGAATATATAAATATTTAGATTCATTTCCTCTTAAACTTTTTTTCTAATTCTGGTACAGAAAACTTCATCATAGTTGGACGTCCATGCGGGCATGTAAAAGGAAGTGTGCAGTTGTAAAGTTGTTTTAGGATTTTTGTCATTTGCGGCAGTTCAAGCTTGTCTCCTTGCTTTACTGCGCCTCTGCATGCCATATAAGTAATGATTCTTTCTTTGGTTTCATCGATGGATGTTGTTTTTTTGTTTTTTCTTAGCTCATCGATTAAGTCAAGGATTATTTGTTTGTCTTGCTGTTGTTTTATGATGATAGGGATTGTTCTTAGTAGAAAAGAATTGTTGCCGAATTTTTCTATCTTTAATCCAAAGGTTTCGAAGAAATTTAGGTTTTCTTCTAGGATTGCAGCGTCGGTAGGTTGTAATTCTATGTGTGCCGGAGACAATAATTCTTGGGTTGCAATGCCTTTGTTTTTATATTCTTTCATGAACCTTTCATACATTACTCTTTCATGCGCTGCATGCTGGTCGATAATGACAAAACCTTCATTATCTTCAGCGACGATATAACAATTATGAACCTGCCCTAAAATATTTATGTCAGGAGCTTTTTCATCAAGCTCTTTTTCTTTAATTGGAATATCTGCGACCTCTACATTAAGCAAAGATTGTTTGTCTGGATCTAAAGAGTATTTTTTTTCTTTTTTTGCTGGAGCTAAGGTTGTCTGAGGTAGATCTTTTTCAGTTAGTTCAGGGATTAGCTTGTTTTCTTGTAAAGTTATCCTGATTGCATTGAAAACAGCTTCATACACTTGATCGGTTTTTTCTAATCTAATCTCTCGTTTTGTAGGATGAACATTTACATCAATCTTTTTTGGATCTATGTCAAGATTTAGTATAGCTATTGGATGCCTTTGTGTGAATAACAAAGTATGATAAGCATCATAGATTGCGTTTGTTATTGTTTTGTCATAGATATATCTTTTGTTAATGTATATAGATTGATGGGTTTTATCTGAACGTGTTAAACTTGGCTTAGAAATGTAGCCATTTATTTTTATGTCTCCAGATTCAGAGCCTACAAATACCATCTCTTTTGCAATCTCTTTGCCATAGATGTTTACAATATTATCAAGCATAGCTTCTGATTTTGGGGATTGTAGAATTACTTTATCATTATGTGTTAATTTTAAAGAAAGATTGTAATTAATTAATGCGTATCTTGTTACAACATCTAATATTGCGCTGAATTCTGTAGGCATTGGCCTTAGATAATTTTTTCTTACAGGGGTGTTGAAGAAAAGGTCATGTACTTCTATACTTGTTCCATCTGGACAGCCTGTTTTTTGTTTTGAGATTATTTTGCTGCCTTCTATTTCTATTTTAGTGCCTTCAATTGCTTGTTTTGTTTTTGTAATTAGTTTTAATCTTGATACAGCTGCAATACTTGCCAATGCTTCACCTCTGAAACCTAAAGTGTTAATGGCGAAGAGGTCATCTGTATCTTTTATTTTGCTTGTTGCATGTCTTTCTATTGCTAATTCTGCATTTTTTTCATCCATACCAGAACCATTATCAGTAACCTTGATGAATGATTTACCTCCTTCTTTTACATCAATAGAAATAATGTCAGCGCCTGCATCTATAGCATTCTCTATTAATTCTTTAACTACACTAGCTGGACGTTCAATTACTTCTCCAGCTGCAATCTTGTTGATTAATGCCTGATCTAAGACTTTAATGTTTGCCATTCATACGCCCCAGAATAGGGGAATTATTTGGAGATATAAATGTTTTTTGTTAATATTTATAAATACCCTTATATTCCTTTTTTTAATATGGGGACGGAAAAAGACGAAATAGATGTGTACTTAGACCAAGTTGTAACTCAAATGCTTTCTGTTGAAAAAGCCAGAGAGTTAGTTGGTGGAGGTTATGTTGCTGATTTTAAAGAGTTTGAGATCTATTATGACCATATCCATCGGTTGGTAGATTTGTATAATGATAATGTTCAGAATACAGCAAGAAGTGAGTCAATAAAGCAAAGATTGTATGATGTGGTTAAGACCTTCAATGAGCTGTTTAAGAATAGTAGGGGTTTAGAAGTAGAATTAGGTTTTGATGAAAATCAAAGAGTGAAATCAGATATCTATGTTCTTGGTAGGGGTACAACTTATTTACTGGGGATGTTCCTTAAGAGCATGGGTGTTAAGCCTGAACATGTAGCAGAGGAATTAATTGCTGTTGGAAGAGAAGAGAGAAATCCTGATGGGAGGAATACGTTTGGGCTTCAAGGAGAATTATTTGGTGGAAGAAAACAAGAATTACGTCCAAAAGCAGTATTATACAAGGGCTTTTTTGAAGATGATTATCAAACTATTTCTTAACTTTTAACTAATAATCCCTTAATTCTTATTAAAACACATGTCCACACCAGTATACAAAAACGTAACATTTATATACTAGTTGTGTTATTATTAAAGGGGGCATTAGAATGAATATTCGAG